>NZ_JBVKBC010000008.1:52877-299793 GCF_055639095.1 Streptomyces sp. NPDC107550 | reverse complement strand
AGCTGCAACCGGATTGCTACGACAACCCGGTGGTGAAGGTCTCTCACCTCACTCGATTCCATGGCGCCTCGTGGCGCACCCACCCGCTACGACAAACGAGCCGCCCACTACCAAGCCATGGTCACCCTCGCCTGCCTCAGGCTCTGGCTCCCATGACTTTCCGGACACCCCCTAGGCTCTAGGAGTGACGACACCAGCCCCTCAACCCCCGGATGCCGACAGACATCTGCTCTACCTCGTGGTGTTCGACCCGGAGGACGGCACGGCTCCCTCAGAAACCTCGCCGGTCATCGACGCACCGCTTGAGGACCCCGATCAATTCGCCATCCCTCACGCACTGGCACGCGACGTAGCCCGGGCGTTGCCCGGGTTGTGGTACTGCCTGCATCTGCCGCAGTCACGAGGAGACCTGGTCGACCTTGAAGCATGGAAGCTGAAGGGGCTGCAGCAGCTGGCGATGGGACATCACGTGATGCCCGTTCCCGTCACCGCGCTCGACAGCCTGGCTCTGGCACCGTGGTGGCGGCCGATGCTGGCGTTGTGCCCGGACGAGCTCGTCGAGCGGACCGCACGGGGAGCGGTCGCGCTGGGGGTCGAGTTCCCCGTCGCCTCCTTCTCGTCTCTGGGAGACGCGAGTCTCGAAGAACACTGGCAGGCCATCCAGGAGCGAATATACCCCGACGTCCCTCCGCTGGCGGGGAAGGTCGCTCTCAGCCGTCGGCTGGACCTGGCCGCGTTGGACCTGCCCTGGCGTCTCATGGCTCGCCGGATGGGCTGGGACATCGATGCGCCCGCCGATGAGGAACCACGTACGCTGCTTCATCGCACCCTGCAGGGGCACACGCTCGTCGCGGCCACCGCCCGACTGGAGCGTCAGGGACTGACTATCGAAGAAGCCGAACCGGTCTTTGGACAGACGGTCATTGAGGAGAAGGCACGACTGCGGCTGCCGGTTGCAGTGGCGCTGCCCGGAGTCGCGCCCGCATACGTACGCGGCGCCTACCCCCCTCAGCTGCGCAAAGCCCGCATCCGCCCGCTCGCGGCCCTGGACGCCGGCGACACCTGGTCGACCGAGATCGGTGAACGCGATGATGCCCAAGTCGAACGGGCGGCCATCGAGTACACGCTGACCCACCGGGCCGTCGCCAACGACAGCCTGGGACTGATGATGCCCTCCGTTCCCCCCAGCGCGTTCACGCTGCTGGCCGATCTGGAAAAGCACTTCCGAGACTCTGCCGCGGACCGCCCCCGCTCGGTGGAGAAACTGCTCAGCCGCCTCAACGCTGTCGTCAGGCCCTTGTTCACCGAACCGGTGATGGAGGCCATCAGCCGGGCATCGATGCTCACGGTGTTCTCCAACTTCCCGCTGGGCCTTGCCACCCTGCCGGGCGACACCGCCCCGCTGGCGGCGCGCCTGCCCCTGACGTACGAGCCGCTGCTGCCGCTGACCCGCACCGTACAGAAGGCCGGTGCCGTCGCCGTCGGTGTCGAGTGGAAGAACCGCATCCGTGTCCTGGTGGCGGAGTGCATCCCCGCCAGCGACCCGGTGGGCCGAATCTCACGAGACGGTTGGCGGATCACTCAGGACACCCTGAAAGACGTCAAGGGGCTGAGTATCCACGCGGTGCAGACGCTCTCCCTGGATGCCCTGCGCGAGGCTGTCAGCGAGCACACACCAGACCTGCTGATCATCAGCGCGCACGGCACCCTCGTTGCCAACACGGCGGCCATCGTCATCGGCGACGAGCCGCACGTCGAACTCGGCCTGCAGCACACTCCACCCGTCATCGTGCTCAGCGCATGTCACGTCGCTCCCCGGGGATCCAGCGCCGTCTCCATCGCCGATCTCCTGCTGCGCGAGGGCGCACTGGCCGTACTGGGCACGCAAGTGCCCGTGGACGTGCGCCGCAACATGATGCTGACCGGCCGCCTGCTGACTAATCTCGCCGACCACCTCATCAACCAAGGACGTCACGCCACACTGTTGGAGGTGTGGCATCACACCCAGACCACTAACACCGTCAACGACATCCTCATGTCCACACCGTCGCTCAGCAGTTGGGGACGGACCCCCGGCCCGGGCGGCGGGCTGGCCCCACTACAGGAATTCATGATCAGCAGATCGGCCGGGCGGCTGCGCGGTGCCCACATCTACCAGGACACAGAACAAGTCCTCGGCGAGATCGCAGATGATCAGGGACGCGGCGAACGGGTCCGCAACTGGTTCCGCCGCCCGGGCTACGTTCCGGAATCACTCTTCTACCTCTTCGCAGGCCGTCCGGAACGGATCCTCATCTCCTCCATGGAGGAACGCGTCGCGGCCCTCTGGCCGGACTCCGACACTCCAGGCAGATAACGCCACTGACCAGCGCAAACCCAGCAACCGCTATAGCAGTCTGCACGAGAGCGACATGCCCCATCGTCAGTCATGTCAGAAGCAGATGAGCACCACGCGTCAGCGCCAACCGCCAGGTCACCGGGCTTGTGCCACTGACACTTAAATGACGACGTCCAACTGACACTCCCCTGCAGACCAGCAGCTTCCGCCTCGTTCCGCCCCGTCGTAGCCGTTCTCCAGGGCCTCCGCTCGCACGATGAGCGCCTGGTCGAACAGCTCGCCTCCCGCGCGCTCACCAGCGGAAAACGCAAAGTCCACGTGCAGCGGGACGAGAACGGGCAGATCATCGGGACCGGCGGCTCGGGGGACGATGAGGACCAGGAGCACGACGACGACGGCACCGATGCCGCCGCCGAGTCGGCGCTGCTGCACTTCTCCAGTCCGCGCGACGCGGCGACCATCGCCGCCTTCCTGCGCACCCGGGTCTACCGGCCCGAGTCCCTGGTGTGGCTGGAGGGATACCAAGCCCTCCTCCGGTGGCGGCGCGAGAACGAGATCACCGGCCTGCACGCCGTCCCCTACGAGGTAGAGGTCCAGGTCGGGGCGACGAAGGCGTTTCCGCTCGGGCGGTGGGTCCACCAGCAGCGGAAGGCGCTGCGGGCCGGGGAACTGGAAGACCGGCGCAAGACGCTGCTTGACGCGCCGGAGACCGGGATGGTGTGGGAGCCCGGCGAGGAAGCCTGGGAGAACAAGCTCGCCGCCCTGCGGTCGTACCGGCACGCCACCGGGCACCTCGCACCCCGGCAAGACGCCGTCTGGGACGATCCGGCCGGCGGCGAGCCCGTACCCATCGGGCAGCACCTCGCCAACCTCCGCCGCACGGGCGGACTCGGGAAGGACCCAAAGCGCACGGCGGAGCGGGCGAAGCATCTGGCGGCGATCGACCCGGATTGGAACTGCCCCTGGCCACTCAACTGGCAACGCCACTACCGGGTGCTCGCCCACCTCGTCGACTCCGACGGCCACCTGCCCGACATCCAGCCCGGCGTGCTCTTCGAGGGCGATGACATCGGACGATGGCTCACGCGGCAAAGAGAAGCGAGCACCTGGACACAGCTCTCCGCCGAACAGCAGAAACGGCTGACAACGCTGGGCGTGCAGCCCACTGAAGCCCCGTCTCCTGCCCCGGCGGCCCCGCGTTCAACGAAGGGGCCGAGCAAGGCGCAGCAGGCGTTCCAGCGCGGACTGGCGGCCCTCACCCAGTGGGTAGAGAAGGAAGGGCAGCGGCCGGTACCCCGCAGCCACGCTGAGGAGATCGCGGTCGACGGCGAGACGGAGCCGGTGGTCGTCAAGCTAGGCGTGTGGGTATCGAACACCCGCGCGAGGCGGGACAGGCTCACCGCGGAGCAGCTGGACGCGCTGCGGGGGCTCGGCATGGAATGGGCGGCGTAGAGGCAGTGGGATGCCTGTGCCGGTCGCCCACGCCGGTGAAGCTGTGGAGTGGCAGGTGACGGATTCGTTTTCCCCATGGCCGGTGACCGGGGTCGTCCGGATGGCCCCGCTGGCAGGTGAAACGACGATGTCCTTCGTGAACCGGCTGGCCGCTCGCTACAACGTCACCGTGACGGGCTTGTTGTCTGCGATGTCAGGCCCTGGCGTGCGTGGTGTCTGGGGAAAGGGCTGTCTCGTCGGCGAGGTGTTCCTGACGCCTGCGGTGCGGCGCCGGCTGGCCTCCCTCTGCCAGGTGCCCGAGTCGCATCTGTCCCGCGCGCTGCCTTCCTGGGATGAGGGCGCTGACGCGAAGGCGAACGGGGAGCAGCCAAACGTGCGCTTCGCCTCCGGCAGCGCGGTTCCTGCCGTCATGCTGGGATGCCGACTGTGTACGGCGGCCCGGACAGGCGCTCCGTGTTCTGCCCGTCTGTACTCCGACCTGCGTTCGAGGATCTGCATCAGGCACCAGTGCTGGTCCCTCGACTCAATGGCGCTGGACAGAGTCACGCTGGTCGAAGGCCAGGTGAGCCTCGCCGGGCTCCCGGAGGTGATGCGTGCGCATCAGCGCCTTCTGCCGCTGCTGCGCCGTAGGGGCTCGTGCGAGAACGCTTTTGCCGTGGCCCAGGCGGTCGTTGCCTCCTGGTGGGATGCGCGCTGGCGGGACGAGGTGCTCTGGCCGGCGCGTCTTGGCCGTGTCTGTGCCGATCTTCCCGAGGGTGAGGTAGCGGTGCTCGCCCGGGACGTGGTGACGTATCCGGAGGCCGTCGCAGTCACGACGGTTCTGTGTGACCGGTTGTGGCGACAACGCGTCTTGGAGGACACGCACGGTCAGATGCCGCACACGCTGGCCGAGGTTCCCCGTCTGCTGACCGAGCTGGCTCGCCGTCTGAGCCGCCCGTGGCTGGTGGAGCAGCTTGCCGCCTCCAGCGCAGGAGCCTTGTTTGCCTGGGTGCGGGCGTGTGTGCGCCGGGAGCGCGGAGCAGTGCCCGAGGAAGATGTGTGGGCGGTTCCGGTCGCGCACCGGCCTCGTGGGCTCGCGGCGCAGGTGCGGGAGCTGCGCCTCCAGCACATCGGCAGTGCGCCGGTGGCAGGAATGCCGTCCCGTGCAGAGCAGGCGTATCAGGTCGGCTTGGCACACGCCCGTTCCTACGCGGCGCATCACGGGCATCTCGCTGTTCCCAAGTACGGCCGTCACGAGGGATTTGCTCTGGGAGCGTGGCTGGCCAATCAGAGAACCGGAGTAGCAGCGCTCCCCATAGAGCGGGCACAGGCGTTGCATCGCATCGATCCCTGGTGGAATGGTCCCTGGCCCGTCTCCTGGCGACGGACGTATCACCGCGCCCTGGTACACGTTCGAAAGCATGGCCTCGTCGACGCCGCGGCAGGATTCCCCGGCACCAGTCTCGCCTTGGGCGAGTGGCTCCATGAGCAGTGTTCCCGGTACGACGACCTCCACGTGGGCCAGCAACGCCTGCTCGCAGATCTCGGAATCCGGCCCGCGCACGCCCGCTCGGCACACCCTCGCCGCAAGAGCCTGGCTCTGGCCTTCGCGGCCGGCCTGGACTATGCCCAAGCCTTTGCCGCCGTCCACGGCCACCTCGCCACGTCCAAGAGAACGCGGCAGGACGGTTTTCCTCTTGGGCAATGGCTGATGAGCCAACGCAGCCGGGCCCGTATGGCGGAGAAGGAAACCGACCGGAGCCGTGCACTGTCCGCCATCGACCCGTGGTGGAACCCGCCGTGGCCCATGGCATGGCAACGCGCCTACCACCACGCCCGCAAGCAGTGCGGCAGCAATCAGCTGCTGGTGCCGGGGGATGGCTTCGCCGGGGTGGGGGCGGCTGCCTCATCATGGCTGTACGCGCAGTGCGCCCTGTTCGAAGATCTCCATCCCCGCCAGCAAGATCTACTGCGGGAGATCGGCATCACCGCCGAGGCCGCACAAACGAGGCAGACCGCGCGGTACCACCCCACCGGCACCCGGATCGACTTCGCCGTGGGCTTGGCGCATGCCCGGGACTACGCCGGCGTTCACGGCCACCTGGCGCTGCCGCACCCCGTTCAGCACAACGGGTTCCCCCTGGGCAGGTGGCTCGCCAGCAAACGCGGAGAGGCCCGAGCCCACGCGCGCCGCACACCGGCTCCATGGCCAGGCATGCAGGCCCTCGCCGCTCTGGATCCGTGGTGGCTCCCTCCGTGGGCGTTCGCCTGGCAGCGCGACTACCACCGTCTGCGCCTCCTGCTCGCCGCCGGCCTCGAACCACCGCCCAAGCTGCGCTCCTGGATCAGTGAGCAGCTCGCCCAACGCCACACCCTGTTGCCCGGCCAGCAGCAGCTCCTGCAGGAACTGAAGGATCTCCCGGTCTGACCACAGTGCGGCACGGTATCGCGGCCGCCGTTCACCCATTCGGGTGGCGGATCCGGATCACGGCGTTCAGCAGCCCGCCATGGACTTGGCTGTTGAGTGTGGAGGGGCACGAGCACAGCAGGCGGGTGCAGCAGGCTGCCGCAGGGGGCGACGGTGCGGGAATCGAGGCCGCGTTCGTCACGGCCGCCGGGCGGTTGACGCAGTTGCCGTGGGATCAGGCGGCGGCGTCGGTGCGGTTCGAGGACCTCGCGCCGGTATCCGCGTTTCCTGTAGTGCCGGGCCGCCGGTGGGGCCGGGCTGGTGGTGGTCGGCGACCACTGGACGGCACGTCGTACACGGTTCGGCAGCGATGCGCACCCAGCTGATGGTTCTGGACCGGGACCCGGACGTGACCGGCCTGGCCGCCCGTCCGGTACGGCTGCTGTGGCGGGATCCCGACGGGCGGGTGCGCTCGTGGGTGCCTCAGCTGTTCGCCCGGTACGCCGACGGCACCGGCCTGCTCGCCGACTGCTCCTTCAGCCCAACTGCCGGTGGAGACGGGGCGCAGCGGGCGCGGATAGTCCTGGAGGCGGCGTGCGCGCGCGTGGGCTGGTCATATCGGCGCCTCGAGCCGCCTCCCCCGGTGGTGGCGGCGAACCTGCGATGGCTGGCCGGCTATCGCCACCCCCGCAATCAGGGCCCGCCCGGGCTGCGGGCCACGTTGGCTGAGGCGTTCGCCGGGCTCCGGCCGCTGGCCGACGGCGCAGCCGCGGTGGGTGATCCTCTGCAAGTACTGCCGGCTGTCTATCACGCGCTGTGGTGCGGGCATCTGACGACGCCTCTTGATGAGCCGCTGCACGAGGAGACGCTGGTCTGCGCTGACGCAGAACGTGGTGGTGGGGGCGTCAAAAAGTCGCTGGGCGCCGGGGGCGGCCGAGGAAGGGGTGAGCGCAGTGGGCGGCACACACGGTAAGAGTCGGCAACCGGTGGTGGAGGTCGGCGCGCACGTCGTCTACCGGGGGCAGACCTGGCAGGTCGCTGCGTTGCAGGGCCAGCAGGTCTACCTGTTGCAGGAGGACGGCACTGAAGAAGCCTTGCTGTTGGGGCGGTTGTTCGCCGATCCGGGCTTCGAAGTGGTGGGCGCGCAGGCGCCGGACACGGTGCCGCAATGGGGGCTGTTCGAGACCGTTCCGCTGGCGGCCCAGCAGCGGGCGCTGGCCTGGCTGCCCCACATCCGGGAGGTCGAGACCGGGTGGCCGCACCCTGAGGGCAGCCGCGAGGGGCAGGCGATGCGGCCGGAGTACGACCCGGAGCGGTGGACTCTGGCGCAGCGCGATGCGGCCAAGGCGAAGGAGCTGACCGCGCTCGGCTTCACCCGGGTGACCCGCACGACGGTCGAGCGGATGCGGCACGCCTACCGCAAGCAGGGCTTGTGGGGGCTGGTCGACAAGCGCACGGTGCCGACACGCGGCCGTCATCCGACGGGGTATGCCGACGAGCGGGTCGTGGCCGCGGTGCTGGAGGCGCTGCGGCGCCAGCGAGGCCGGTCGAAGGGGACGGTGAAGGGACTGCAGGTGCTGGTCGGGCAGATCCTTGAGGACACGCACGGGCGCGGGGTGGTGGAGATGCCGTCGCGGTCGACGTTCTACCGGCTGGTGAACGTGCTGGCCGACCCGGCCGAGCGTCCGGGACGCCCGGCGCGTACCGCCACCGCACCCGCCCGCGCCTCGGCGGCGCCGGTGGTGCTGCGGCCCGGGGAGCAGGTGCAGATCGACACCACCCGCCTGGACATCATGGCCGTCCTCGAGGACGGAAGTCTGGGCCGGCCAGAGCTGACCATTGCCGTCGACGTCGCCACCCGCTCCATCCTGGCCGCCGTTCTGCGCCCGCACAGCACCAAAGCCGTCGACGCCGCCCTGCTCCTGGCCGAGATGACTGTTCCGCATCCCGCCCGCCCCACCTGGCCCTCAGCGCTGCATCTGTCTCGGGCCGAAGTGCCCTACGAGCGGATGCTGTCGCTGGACGAGCGCCTAGAAGGCGCGGCCGCGCGACCGGTGGTCGTGCCCGAGACGATCGTCGTCGACCGCGGCAAGATCTACCTCTCGCAGGGCTTCGTCGCCGCGTGCGAGACGCTCGGGGTGAGCGTCCAGCCCGCCCCTCCAAGGCGGCCGCAGGCCAAGGCTGTGGTGGAGCGGACCTTCGGCGCGATCAACGACCTGTTCTGCCAGCACGTCGCCGGCCACACCGGCTCCAACCCCCAGCGCCGCGGCTCGGCGACGGCGGCCGAGACTCGGTGGACGATCCCGCAACTGCAGGACTTCCTCGACGAATGGATCACCTGCGGCTGGCAGAACCGGCCCCACGACGGACTGCGCCACCCCGTCCTGCCCAAAACCGCCCTCACGCCGAACCAGATGTGGGCCGCGCTCATCACCATCAGCGGCTATGTCCCCGTCCCGCTGAGCGGGGCCGACTACCTCGAACTGCTGCCGGTGCGGTGGCAGCCCATCACCGAACGCGGCATCCGCCTCGACTACCGCACCTACAACCACGACATCCTCGACCCCCACCGCGGCCAGCGCTCCCCAGTCGCCAGCAAGGATGGCAAGTGGGAGGTGCACCACAACCCCCACGATGCCCGCCAGATCTTCGTCCGCCTCACCGACGGAAAGCTCCACGAAATCCCGTGGATCCACCGCGACCACGTCCACCAGCCCTTCAACGACGCCCTCTGGCGCCATATTCAGACCGAGGTCGAACAACGCGGGGACCGCGAGACGCACGAAGCCGACCTCGCCGACGCCCTCGACCAGCTCCTGCGCCGCACCCGCAGCCCCGCCGGGACCGAGCACAACACCCGCCGCCGCAGAACCCCCCGCTCCGTAAGTACGGCAGCACAGCTGCCCGACCTGCCAGGCCAGCGGCGCCCCCTCGACACGGAAACCACACCGGCCCCGGCCCCGGACTGGAGCGAGAGCCTGGACGACCTCATCGGCATCGAGGTGGCGGCCGGAACCGACACGAGCGAGCCGGAGAGCGCGGGCGTGCGGCCGGCCGAGGCAGGCGGATACGGGCTGTGGGACGCCGAAGCAGAGGCCGAGCAATGGTGAACACCCCACCGGGCACCGGCGGCGTGCCGACTACCAGCCCCCCATCGGCGGCGGGCCCGCCTCGCGATACCCCGGCGAGCAGCGCCAGCGATGCCCCTGATGCGCAGCAGCAGTCGGTGACCACCTGGGACGGCTTCCAGGCCTTCGCCACCACGCCAGTGGCAGTTCCTCCCCCTCGCGGGGCAGAGCCGCGCACCCTGGAGGAACGCCTGGCCTATCACTCGCGGTTCGTCACCGTGCGCACCCCGGCCATCGACACCCTCGCCAAGAACGTGCGCACCCTGATGATCCTCGGCCGGCACCAGGCGGTCACCGCACGGCCGTCCCTGATCGTCACCGGCCCCGCCGGCGCCGGGAAAACCACCGCCCTGCTCCAGGTCGGACGCGCCTGCCACCTCGCCCACACCCGCCGCCACGGCCCCACGGCAGCAGCCGGGCAGGTGCCCGTCGCTTACGTCCTGGTCCCGCCCGCAGCCAGCGCCAAGACCCTGGCCACCGAGTTTGCCCGCTACCTCGGCATCCCTGTCGCCGCCGGCATGTCCCAGGCTCAGATCACCAACTCTGTCTGTCACACCTACACCGCCGCCCGGGTGCAGCTGGTGATGATCGACGAGGTCCACCGGCTCAACCCCCGCACCACCACCGGCGCCCAGACCGCGGACCTGCTCAAAGACCTCACCGAACGCATCGGCGCCACCTTCGTCTACGCCGGCATCGACGTCACCACCACCCCCCTGTTCACCGGAGTACGCGGCGCGCAGCTCGCCGGACGCGCCTCCCTCATCGACTGCGCCGCCTTCCCCGCCCGCCTCGGCGACCAAGAGCCCTTCCGCGACCTCGTCAAAGCCATGGAGGCCGCGCTCGACCTGCGCCACCACCGGCCCGGGACCCTCCCCAAGCTGGCCCCCTATCTGCACGAGCGCACCGCCGGCCGCATCGGCAGCCTCGCCCGCCTCATCCGTCAAGCCGCCATCACCGCCCTCATCGACGGCACCGAACGCATCACCAAAACCACCCTCGAAGCCATCCGCCTGGACCACCTCGCCGAACAGCACTACCGCCCCCACACCCGGACCCGAAGCCGCAGTACCAGCACCTCATGACCCGGACAGACGTCACGGCCCGGGATACGGCCGCAGCCGTCCCGGCGCAGCGCAGTGTCGTCACCGCAGGGACATGGCTGCAGATCCCGTCAGCCGCGCCGGGCGTGCTCCGCATACGGCCGCTGACCGGCGAAGCGACCGGCTCTTACGTACAACGCCTCGCTGATGCCTACCATCTGACGCTTCCCCAGCTCCTCGACGGCGCCGACATCAGCCTCCACCGCCACGGCACGCCATCAGCCGCAGAACTCATCCTCACTCCGCGCGCGGCCCAGCACCTCGCCGCCCTCGCCCGCATCCCGCTCCCCCACCTCCGGCGCGCCCTGCCCCACCTCGCTCTGCCGGACGACGCCCACGACACCGAGACGGCCGCACACTGGAAACGGCTTGAGGCCGAGCAGCAGCCCGTCCGCGCCTGCACCCTGTGCACCCGCCACCAAAGCCACGGCACCACCAACACCGCCTGGCTCCACCCCTCACCGCACCGGCTGATGTGCCCGCGCCACCAGCAAGCCGCCCCCCACCCACGACTCACCTCCACCCTCCACACCCACGGCGTGCCCGAACTCGCCGCCGCGCACCACCCCCACCAGCGCCTGCTACGACACCCCCGAGCCGCCACAGCCTGGACCGCAGCACGCGCCATCACCACACGCTGGTACGACCACCAGCAACACCTCACCCACCGCTGGCACACCCGCCTCAACCAGCTCTGCGCAGCCAACCCCCACCTGACCACAGCGGGCAACGCCTCCCCCGCGCTCCTGACCCGCGATCTGGTCGTCTATCCGGAAACCGTCGCCCTCGCCCGCGCACTCGCCACCCTGCCCGACCGGCCACATCGCACCACCAACGACGCACTCACTCTCATCGCCCACCAGCTCGGCCTCGCCCGCCTGACCCCCAACGCGAACGACCCACTCCACGTCTTCCTCACCCACACACGCCACTGACCAGCCAAAACCAGACTCCAAAGCCCGGAGAAAGCGCAAACCGCCGCCTATAGACGCACCACTACATCCACTGGAAACCCAAGATCATTCCCACACAACTACCGGACCGCAGGCCAAACGCCCGAACAAGCAAACCGAACACGGCACCAGGCCACGCCCATCCCGCCGAACACAGCGGCTCCGGCCGTCCCGAATCCCACCCCCAAAGACGGAACACCAGACCCCAACGACCAAGCCGCCTGAGAACCAATGCTCCGTCACAGCATTCCAGCGGGGTCTAGCGGCCCTCGCCCAGTGGGCGGAGAAGGAAGGCGCAGAACGGCCGGTCCCGCGCGGCGCGGTCATCGACGTCGCGGTCGACGGCCAAGAGGAACCGACACCCGTACGGCTGGGCGTATGGGTATCCAACACCCGCGCACGGCGCGACAAGCTCACCCAGGAACAGCGGGACGCACTGCGGGAACTGGGCATGACCTGGGCCTGACTCGGTCTGGCGCTGAGCCACAGCGCGCGACAGCCCGGGCCGCAGTGACCTGGGCTGTCGATCTTGTACCCGCTCCAGCTTCAGAGGTGAAGGCAGCTTGTGTGGCTTCCTCGTAGGGGCGGAGCTACGGAGCCAGCAACTGGTCGAAGAACCCGCTTAGCATGAGCTTGGCAGCTTGTGGGTCCACGAACTCGGCCCCGCCAAACCGGTACACCTCGTACCCCTGCAGACGGATCCGCCGATCTTCTCGGACCATGTCGGCGTACAGGTCGGGTGCGACCTTCCCATCACGCGAGTAGTGCTCCTTCCCATCCAGCTCGAGAACGTATCGGCGACCGCCGGAAGCGAGCATCAGGAAGTCCATCCGCTGCCGCGTCAGCACCTTGCCTTCCGCCCGTTGACTCCGCTGATGTTGCGCCAAAGGGTCGTAATGGAGATACACCTGCGGCAACAGAGCAGGAAAGTCTCCGAAGCCTCGCTGCATCGCGTGATCCCAGTAGGTGTCCAGCAACAGCTGCTCCGGGGCATTGAGTGACCTCCTCAGCCGCTTCAGGAGCGCCTGCAGCCTGAGCTGCTCAGACATTCCGTACATGCCGTCCTGGAGGTGCCACCACTTGCCGAGGTCGCTCCAGGTGAGGCCCGCGGCTCCCACCGGGCGGTCATACAGCAGGCAGTGGTCCTTGTTCTTCGTGATCTCGATGACCCCACCCGCGACGTCCCTCCAGACGATCTCTGGCTTCTGCGCGGCGGCGAAGATGAGATTGCGCAGCTCGCCGCGCAGCCCCCGCAAGCCTCCGGTGAAGGTGGTCTGCTCGCGTCGTTCCAGCGCTGCGCGCGCCGGGGCGAAGACCCTGGTCAGGTCAGTATTGAGGCCGTTCTTGTGCTCCACCCGGAACGAGTAGTAGCCCTGCTTGTCGTGAAAGGGGACCTCGAACTCGATACCGAGGCGGCGCAGAACGGCCTTGAGACACCGTATGACCGCTCCCGTCTCCGAGTTGTCCATCAGTCCGTCGTGCTCAGGGTCCTGGGGCAAGTCGTCGATCAGCAGGTCGATGAGAGCGTGCGCAGCCTCTTCGTCACCGCCGGCGGACGGGGCGGTGCGAAGCTCGTTGATGGCCGCGCGGTTCAGCCTCGTATATGAGTACTGGTCACGCTGGACGGTTTCAAAGAAGAGTTCCTGCGGCACCCTGTCCCCCTCAGCCCTCGTCGTCCGGCAGAACCCGAACGCCGGAATGATGATCTCGCAGGCCACTGACACCTCGGGCTGATAGCGGCACTCGAGGTGGACCGGCGGGCGGGCGGTCAAGGAGGGCGCCGAAGAAGCCAGCGAGTAGAGGTTGGGCGCGGTCGCGGTCGCGGAGTTCGTCGTGGCCAAACCGGAACACCTCGTAACCGCGGAATTTCAGGTCGCGGTCGCCAGCCATGGTTGCGGCGTACTTCGCGCTGTCAGGCTTGGTGCCGCCGTTCCGGGTGAAGTGCTGCATGCCGTCGACTTCCAGCACCACCCGCCGGGGGCCCGGGAGCAGCATGAGGAAGTCCATCCGCAGGTTCTGCATGGCGTGCACGCCGCGTTCGCGGAGAGGCTTGGGGTCCCAGTGCAGCCAGATCTCCGGCAGGAGGGCGGGCACGTCGTTCAAGTGGTCCCAGTTGGCGTGGTAGTAGTGCCAGAAAAGGTTCTTCTGTCCTGGGGAGTTTGGTGGCAGGGAAGCCTCCATGCGGCTGTAGAGGGCCCGCGCCGCCTGCTCCTGGTCAGGGATGTTCCGGGTTTCCTGCCACCAGGACAGGATGTGCTTCCAGAGCAGTCCCTCTTTGCCGACGGGGTGGTCGTAGACCAGCACCTTGTCATCGCGTTCGGCTACCTCGATGTCGTTGTCGAGGGCGCTGGTGAAGCGGATGTCGGGCTTGCCCAGAGTGGCGAAAATGAGGTTACGCGGGCGGCGTGTGGTGCCACGGCCGTGCTCGACGAGCTGGAATTGGGGGTAGCCATCTGTTTCTCCGTGCTGGCTCAGCTGGGCGCCCGCTGGGTTCAGGTGCCGGTTGGCCAGTTCAACGAAGCGGCGCTGCGCCGGCTCGTCGGGTAGGACGGCGGAGGATGCCAGGCCCTCGATGAAGTGTCCGAAGCGGGGGTGTGGTGCTTCGAAGGCACCGAGCTGCTCGAAGAATTGCTCCGTCGTCCAGTCGTCCGGGAACCGGATCACGTGGCGCTCGATCTGGGTGCGCAGGCTGTTGGTCGTGGTGGTCCACCCGCCAAGTGGATCGTTGTCCAGGTACCATAGTCGGCCCAGCAGGCCCATGAAGCGGTCCGGGTAGCCGAGGTGGTCCGACAGATCGAAGTCTGTGGCCAGCTCGCGCCTGGTCCGGCCCGGGATCTGCACGTGGTGGCGGCCGAGCCAGAGAACATCCTGCAGCGCCATCCGTTCGGCCTGGCCGAGCTCCTCCTGCTCAAGAGCCGCCTCGGCGACATCCGGCAGACGGTCGTCGGGGCAGGCATTCAGGCTGGCCACCAGGCGCTCGCGCTTGGTGTCGCCCGCACCGGGCGGGGGAAGGCTGAGGCGCTCGCACAGCGCCGGCAGTTCCTTCACGGTGTAGCGCGTGTACAGCGTGAGGAGCACGCCGTCGATCAGCCTCCGCAACCGCGCCATGTCCATCTGGTCCCCCATCCCATGATGATGAGCGACGCCCGGACACGATTCCACCTGTCCGCTCACCTTGCCCGGCAGCCAAATTCGCAGTGCACTCCCGCGCTGCCCTCTACCTTGATGCGCATGTCGCACGAATCGATCCACGAGCACCTGCTGATATCGGCTCGGAAGTGGGCGCGTACGGCTGTCGACGCGTACCTGGAGGAGCCCACCGACCAGGACTTCGCCGTGCACCACATGGCGGTCGCGGTGGAGCACGCGTCGAAGGCGTACCTGGCGTCCATCGCTCCCGTGCTCCTCGCGTCGGTGAAGCAGCCGAGCGTGGACGACCTCCTGGTCCTGAGCGGGAACGAGGACATGACGAAGAAGGGCCGCGCCGGGCTCAAGACCATCGGCGGTGAGGGGACCATCCTCAGGGCTACCCAACTCCTGGGCCCCGAGCACAAGGCGCCTGCCAAGCTCAAGGAACTGCGGGAGTCCCGTAACGGCATCACCCACATGGGGTGGGGCCAGCCCGTCACCGAGTGCCGCGCACTCATGGCCGCAGGCATCGAGCACATCAACGCGCTCCTGAAAGCACTGTCGACAGAGCCCGACGGCTTCTGGAGCACCCACCTCGAAGCGTGCACCGCGCTGGTGGCCCAGGCCATGACCGAGATGGAGATCCGGTACCACGCGAAACTCCGGCAGGCCCGCGAGCGCTTCGCCGCGACCACCCGGCGCCTGTCCGAAACCGAGGTCGCCGAACTCGCCAGCAGCCTCTCCGCATTGCCGACGGCCGCCCCGTGGCCGATCGCCATACCCGCAGAATGCCCCGCGTGCGGACACACCGGCTTCGCAAGCGGCCGGGATAAGTCGGGCGAGTACGGTGCGATCTGGTTCCTCCCCCGGCACTTCGGGTGCCGCCTGTGCGGTCTCACACTCACGCTGTGGGAACTTGACCTCGCTGGAATCAAGGGCCAGGTACTCAACGACGACGAAGCCGACCCTGACTGGGAACCCGACTTCGAGACGTACTGAGGGCTCAGGCGGATATTCCTCCGCTGACCGTGCCCCATCCGTTAGGAACTCGGACAAGCTGAATGCCAAAGACCTTGGCCCATGCCATCCGGGCACCGCGCTGAGCAGCGCGAACGGCGGGGAAGCAGAAGGCGTAAGCGTGGGCTGGCGTCTTCTTCACGTATTTCGTAGACGGTCTTCCACGGCCCGAACCGTTCGGGCAGGTCACGCCACTGAACGCCGGTCCGCACCCGGTACAGAATCCCGTTGATCACCTGTCGGTGGTCCCGCCACCTGCCGCAACGCCTGTTGCTGACCGGCAGGAACGGCCGTAGCCGTTCCCACTCGGCATCGCTCAGATCACCCCGCCCCATGTCTACAGCAACGACCTGGACTCGAATTAGTCACATGATCGGCCGGACAAGTCCTAGCTGCTTGGCCCGGTGATCCGCCCCGGCCACCCACACGGCCCGGCACACCCCCCACCCGGAACCGGATACAGCGGTGAAGCACTCGCGCTGGCGGCCGGGCAAGACCGCCACCTGCGCCCCTCCTGTGACAGCGAACCTTGAGCGTGTGCCAACGTAGTTTGACTGCCAGTTCCCACTGGCTCTTCGGCTGAACCGCCGCTCGACTATGGTCACTGCGGCGCGGTTGCTGCCTGCGAGAGGCAGCAACCACCCGTCCAACACGCCCGCAGCTTCTACGCCGAGCGGCACAGGATCACTTGGTGCGGTAGCTGGCGCTCTCCCAGTCGACGCCGTAAGAGCACTCGGCCTTGGCGTAGCCATAACGCCAGGCACTGGTGTTCCGCTGTCCGTCTACGCAGGTGATCGTGATTTGCACGTAGACGCCGGGACACTTCGCGTGGGCCCGGCCGGCGCCTCCGGGCCCGGCGTTGTCGAACCACGAGCTGCAATTGTCGGCAGCCGCCGTGGGGGTCACGACAACGGCAGCGCGCCCGGGGGCAGGTGCGGCAGCCGCAGACGGCGCGGCAACGAAGACGCTGGTGGCGAGGCCAGCCGTGGCGGCCCCGAAAGCAAGCAGCGTGCGCGCTTTCACATGCGTTCCCTTCTCCTGGTCTCAGATGCTCCTTGCCCTCCTAGCGTGGTCTGCGCACCGGCCGGAATTCAGCGGACTCACCCCCAGATGTCCGAAAAGCAGGCCTATCTCGTCTGAACGCCGACTACTCCCGACGAGCGGCTCCAGCGGCAGAAGAACCCGGGCACCTGGGCGCAACTCCTGCCCGAACAGCGCGAGCGGCTGACCACGCTCGGCATCACGGCCCCCGAGGCCCCGCTTCCGCGCCCGCAGCGGCGCGTACAGCGAAGGGGCCGGGCAAGGCGCAGCAGGCGTTCCAGCGGGGCTTGGCGGCCCTAGCCCAATGGGTGGAGAGGGGAAGGCGCGGACCGGCCGGTGCCCCGTGCCCACGGCGAGGAGATCACGGTCGAGGGCGAGGCGGAGCCGGTGGTCGTGAAGCTGGGCGTGTGGGTCTCGAACACCAAATCGAGGCGCGACAAACTCACCGCGGAGCAGCGCGCCGCCCTCGCGAAGCTCGGTATGGACTGGGCCTGACCAAGGCACGCACGGCTGTCCGTAGTGGGCGGCCAGTGCTCACTGCCTGTCTCGGGGCGGGAAGAATCCCTGGCGTTCCGAACCGTCCACGCTAAATGCGTGGACGGTGGCACGCCCCCTGCTGGCCGCATGGCTCTGCCCTGCTACAAGAAGCTCGCGAGACCCGCCACGTAACTAGTTTGCCCTGCGCCGCGCTTCTTGCGCCGCAGGGCATACTGGAATCCGCTGGCGTCAGGTAGCGCTGAACCAGCAAATATTCACATACTCAAGCGGGTCCTCGTACGCCTGCATTCCCGAGTGGATGCGTTCCAGCGTCTCAGAGCGGGAGAGACCCCACGGGATGACGCCCTCTCCATCTTTTGGGCTCATATCCCCCACCTTGATGCCGTGGTCCATCATGTCTCCGATAAGTCTGAGTGCAGCTTCTTGCACCTCAACTTCACTGGCGCTCTGACCTGCTACGGTTTCGGCTGCGTCCCAGAGTGGAGTGAAGTAGACCGGGGACATCTCTGCGTATCGGATCAGATAATCCAGCTCGGCGCGGTACCCGGCGTCGGTCAGCATGAGCGTTCTTCCTTACTTAGCGTGGTATCGCTTAAATCCGAACTCTTTGGCGAGGTCCTTGGTGAAGTCGATCGTGGTATCGCCGGCCCCGCCTGAGCCGCTGAAGTTTCGGTAGTTGACGTTCCCGCCTTCCATCTTCCACACTTCAACGCTTCCCTTCCCGGGGACCTGCGTCACCGGATCAGGCGGGCCGAGCTTGCTACGGAGCTCATCAGGAGCGCACATCCCCGGTCGGCGGGAGGACCGGCAGCAGCCGGCAGCCGGGCCGGCCGTCCCCGCGTAAAAGGCGAGTCGCCCGCCCTGGAGCCTGTGGCAGGCGACGGGGGCGGCGCGGGCACGAGCGCGGTAGAGGCCGACCGGAACGTACTGCCCCGCTGTTCGTGGTACGGGAAGGGCGGCTGCATGGGATCGTGGTGACGGCATGTCAGGGGCTGGGTACGGGGGTGGCTCGATGGGGCGTGGGGCGCGCTGGTGTGTGGCGGCCGTGGTGACCGCGGTGGCGTTCGCCGCGCCAACGGTGGTGTGCGGGGTGTGGGTGCCGCCGTCGCTGATCGAGGACACGGGAGTGCGCTGGGCGGTGGCAGCGGGTCTGGGCACGGTACTGGCCGCACTGGCCGGGCTGTGGGGCCAGGGCTTCGCCACCGGCAGTACCGACCCCGGCCGTGCCGACACGGCCGGGACGGTGGCGGCGCGCGGCGATCGGTCGGTCGCGGTCCGCGAGGTCCCGCACAGGGGCGACAAGGCGGGGCCCGCCCTTTACAACTCTCACGATGAGGTCATGCCATCCACTAAGGATGATATGACCTCATCGTCGTTCGAGGCGCGCCAGTTCAGTCGCTATTAATTCGGATCCGGAATAGGGTCAGGAGTGACTCCTAGTTCCTTCAAATCTCGACGCAAGCGGTTCACCAACCGGCGGATTTCCTGAGCCAAGGTTGCCCAATCAACCCCTGCCGACCACACGCCAGGCTCCAGAATTGATCCTACTGCCCAGCCGTCTTCTTTTTCTTCGATTATGACCCAGCCGGGGTCTGTTGACATTGTGTCGAGAACGAAAGTCCCGTGCTCCTCCCCGGCAATCCAAATGCTGAGATGGTAGGCGAGTTCCCCCAGCGGGAACAATGGTTCGGCAAGGATCTGCCGGTTACCGTCCTGGATCGAGAGATCGCCTTCAATTGCGTACAGGCGCTCTGCCAGCGTTGGACCCGTCGGCTCGCCCGCCTGGAGGTTAGTGTATGAGATTTCCACTCTTCAGCCTTACTGCAGTCAGGGATTGTACGGGAAGGCTCCAAAGACTCGCCCGTCATTGGTGACGATGATTCGTATTCCCGACTGCCCCTTGGTGCCAACTACGCGACCCATGGCGACTTCCATCTTAAACGTATCGGGCAGTGAATTTGGCTTGAAGACCGCATTCGGTGACGTCATTGCTTCGGCTACCCACTGCTGAGCGGTCGCCTTGTCCGAGGTGGCGAACTTCGCCTTGCGTGTCAACCCACCATCGAGATGGATGTCCTTGATGGTGAACTTGGACGGATCTTTGGCTGCCTGCAGCGCGATTTCAGAGGCCTCGGACATGCGCCCAACGCGAGATGCCTCCGCGATCTTCTCTACATCCTTGAGTGTCTTGAGGCCCTTGATTTCAACCCCTCCGGGGATGAGCATCGCCAGGGCTTCGCCGCACTTCTTCGCGCTGGGGTTCTTGTAGCACTCGGCGGCCAGGTCTGTGCCGGTGATGGCCCAGACGAAGGCTACGAGGCGGGGGTCGTACTCGGGGGCCTCGATGGTGCCGCCCTTGTTGACGCAGCGGACCAGGTTCCAGTCGACGCCGGCGACGTTGTTGTTGGGGACGCAGCGCGGCCTGTTGTCGGCTGCAGCGTGCTTGTCGCGGGCTTCCTTAGCGGCCTTGCGGGCTGCGGCTTCTTCCTGCTTGAGCAGGTCGATGGCCCGGCCCTTGGCGGCCTTGGCGTCGGCGTCGGCCTGGGCGGCGGACTTGCCTGCAGCCAGCGCCGACTCCCTGGCGTCGGCTGCACTGTCGTTGGCCTGCGCAGCCGACTTCTGTGCGTAGCTGGCCGACCATGCGGCCTCGGCGGCGGATTCGGTAGCGGCCGCGGCGTCGCGGTCGGCGGCATCGGCCGCGTTGCGGGCGGTGGTCGCGGACTTGGCGGCCTTGTCCGCGCTGGTCTGGGCCTGGTCAGCGGACTTGTCGGCGTCGGCCGCGTAGCCCTTCGCCTGCTCGGCGGACTTCTTGGCGTCCGCTGCAGCGGCCTGCGCGTCGGCGGCGGCTCCGTTGGCTTCGTAGGCGGACTGAGCTGCGAGGAAGCTGTTCTTGCGGGCGGTAGCGGCCATGGAGTCGGCCCGGGCGACCAGACTGGTGACCTGGGCGACGTGGGTGGCGGCGAGCTGGTCCTTGCGGTCGGCCATGTACTGCCCGACGGCGATGAAGTCGTGCAGTTCGTTGACCGGTCCGGCCAGGGCGATCTTCGCCGCGGCCTTCACCTCGGCACCGCCGTCGTTGACGAGCTTGGAGGCCTGGGCCTCTTCGTCGGTGCTGCGGGCGACGTACTGGCCGTGCGCGATGAACGCGGCCAGGGCCTTACCGCCGCCGTCGGCGAGCGCGGCCTTGCCGGCCTCCTGCACGCTGACTCCGCCGGCGTTGACGATCTTGGAGACTTCCACCTCCATGTCGGTGGCACCAGAGGTGTACTGGCCGGTGGTGTAGAAGTCGTTGACTGTCTTTGCATCACCCTCAAGGGCCTTGGTCGCGGCGGTGCGCACGCTCTCGTAGGGACTGGTGGTGCTCAGCTCGGAGACGGCGTCGCGGGTCTCGTCCTGCACGGCCGTGGTCCAGCCGGTGCGCAGGAATGTGATCACGTCCTGGTCGGTGCCTCCCAGAGCGTCGGCGGCGGCCTGGCTGACCCATGGGCCGCGGGTCTTCATCGCGTCCAGGGCGAGCTGGCGGCCCTTGGCCGCGAGCGCGGTCTGGTCGGCGCCTGGCTTGGCGGCCTCAGCACCGAGAGTGGCCGCGGTGGCGTCCAGGTCATGCGCCTTGACGGCAACGCCGGCGACCTGGGACACGGACTCGTCGTAGGTGGCCTTCTCGGTCTTGGCGACCTCGATGGCGGCGTTAGTGCGGGTGGTCAGCTCCTCCGCCTCGGTCTCACGCGCGATGCCGAAGACCTGGTGCGCCGTGGTGGCCGCATTGGTGGCGGTGTCGGCGGCTTGTTTGGCCGCGGCCGCGTGCTGGGTCGCCAGCTTCGCCGCTTCGGCTGCCGTGCCGGCGAACTTGGCCGCGGCGTCGGCAGCGTCGGCGGCCTTGTCGGCGTGGTCGGCTGCCGAGTTGGCGTAGTCGCGTGCCTGGTTGGCGGCGGTGGCGGACTTGTTCGCGAGTGCCTCGGCACGGTCCGCGGCCCGGTTGGCCTCGGCGGCGTGACGGCGCGTCTCTGCAGCGGCGGCCGCGGCCTCGCCCGAGTGGACACCCGCCGCTTCGGCAGCGGTGTTGGCGCGGTCGGCCGCATCGGCGGCCGCGTTCGCGTTTGCCCCGGCGCTGCGGGATGCCTTCACCGCGGCCTTCGCCGCCAGCGACGCCTTGCCCGCCTGGTCCGCGGCCACTGCGGAACGGCGCGCGAGATCGGCGGCCTTGTGTGCGGCCTTGGCCTTGGCGGCTGCATCTGCGGCCTGGTTCTTGTCCTTGCCCGCGGCGATGGCCGCGTTGTAGGCGTCCTCGACCGCGTCCGCAGCCTGAGCAACGGCGCTCGCCGTCTGCGCGGCCGCGAGCGCGGCGATCCGTGCGGAACGGTTGGCCGCGTTCGCGGCACTGATCGCACTCTGCGCAGCGCCGGCGGCCTGGCGGGCCGCATCGGCGGCCTGCTTGGCCTTGACTGCGGCCTTCTTCGAGTCGTTCTTGGCCGCCTCGGTCTCCGTCGCGGCCTTCTCGGCGGCCTTCTGCGCCTGCTCGGCCGCCGCGATCGCCTTCTTCGACTGCTCCTGAGCGTTCTCGGTTTCCTTCTTCGCCTGCTTGCCGGCCTTCTCCGCCTGGTCCGTCAGCTCCTGGATGGTGGCGTGTTCCTCGTCGCGGTCTCGCGCCGTGAACTGGCCGACCTCCAGGAACTCCCGTATGTCGTCCGCGCTGCCCTTGAGGGCGAGCTTGCCTGCGGCCTGTACGTTCGGCCCACCCGCATTGATGAGCTTGGAGACCTCGACCTCATCGTCGATCTCCTGGGCGTCGTACTGGCCCTGGTCGAGGAACTTGGCCCGGTCGGCCGCAGTGCCGTTCAGGGCCTTCTTCCCGGCCTCCTTGACGCTGGTCCCGCCGTAGTTGACGACCCGGGAGACATCGACCTCCTGGTCCTGCTCCAGCTGGGCCTTCCACCCGTCCTTCAAGAACGCATGCAGATCAGCAGGGGTACCCGCCAGTGCCGCCTTCGCGGCATCCCGAACTGCCGGACCACCCACATTGAAGATGCGGCTGGCATCAACCTCGTCATCGACGTTCTGGATGGCGGGCACATCGGCAAGGAACTTCTTGACGTCGTCATCCGACCCCAACAACGCCTGCTCGGCAGCTTCCTTGACGCCGGGGCCTCCGGTCAGCCAGAGCGCAACAGCGTCGCCACGGTCCGTCGCGAAGTCCTCGTCGTCCGCCACCGCTGGAACGGCGCTCCCCAGCAGCCCGGCTATGAGTGCGCCGGGAAGCATGACTGCCGCGCCGCGGGCCCCCCACATCCGTGTCCGGTTGTGCCATCGAGCCGCAGACCGGCGCGTGGCGCCGGCCGCCCCCTGGCGTGGTCGTCTTCCCACCCTGATTCCTTCCTCCGGGTCCACACGGCGTGCGGGACCTCATTCCGGCCGCGGTGAAGGTGCGACTCCTCGTAATGCCCACCCCTAAACGGAATGCCCGTTTCAGGCGCATAGCGCGAAATGCGAGTTACTCGCTGAAGTAAAGCCCAGCACCTTCACGGTGACTTCATCTGATCGCACAACAATCCCTGGTCTGAGGGCTGTTGAGGAGAGCTGCAGCATACATGTGCTTTACTTGTGGAAATTTTGTGGGCATTGTTCATTCCAGCCCACCCCTGCCCGGAAGGACGAAGTGGCGATATCCCGTGCCCGAAAGGCACTCATCACCGGTGCCGTTGGAGCCCTGGCCGCAACCGGCGGCCTCCTCACCCTGAACACCGCGCAGGCCGAGCCGCAGGCCGCCCCGGCCGCCGCCGCGGCCACCGACATGCCCACCACCGCCGAGACCTGGGACTACCCTGGCGCGGCGAAGATCGCCGCCGACAAGGGCATCACCCTCAAGCGCGGCGACGGCCACATCACGCTCGCCGACTGCGCCCAGACCTACGACCTGCAGGTCCGCTCCCGGCTCGGGCACTTCTGCTTCACGGTCACTGGCAAGACGGGTCTGCTCACCCTCGAGCTGCCGGACTCCTTCGGCATCGACAACGGTGCGCACCCCGTGGAGGCGACGCTGGATGCCGGCGGCAAGGAGAGCGTCGTGAAGGCCCCGGTCAACGACTACACGCCGATGGGCGAGTCCGGCGCCTCCGGCGAGCGCTCCATCCTGGTCGAGCTGCGCGTCACCGGCTGACCAGCACCCCCGGTCGGCCCCGCCTCTTGTGAGGTGCGCGGGCCGCCGCACGGCTCCCGGGTCCAACCGGTCGGCCGCTCCTATTCGTTGTTCCTCCTGATCGGAATCCTGCGCACCCGTGTCCACAACTTCCCGTCGAGCAGCCCTGACCAGCCTGCTCGCCACCTCACTCGCCACCGGCGTGTTCACCGCCCTGCCCGCCCAGGCCGTCACCGGGGGTGAAGCCGCCGCCCTGACGGCCGCGTTCACCGCCCGCATCGACATCGGCGACGGTGATCGCACCTGCTCCGGCGTCCTGGTCGAGTCGCAGTGGCTGCTGACCTCCGCCACCTGCTTCGCCGACGGCAAGCCCGCCGCAGGCCCCCCGGCCAAGGCCGCGAAGGTCACCATCGGCCGCACCGACATGACCTCCAACACCGGGCAGGTACGCAGCATCGTGCAACTTGTGCCGCGCACCGACCGCGACCTGATGCTGGCCCGGCTGGACAAGCCGGTCACCGACATCGCCCCAGTGCCGATCGCCGCCCAGCCCCCCGCCGCGGGAACCGATGTGACCGTGCCCAGCTACGGACGCACCAAGACCGAATGGTCGCCACTGAAGATGCACGTCGGCACCTTCACTGTCGGCGCCACCAGCAACAGCGACCTGCCGCTCGCCGGCAAGGACGGCTCCGCCATCTGCGACGGCGACACCGGCGCACCCGCACTGGCCGTCAACGGCGGCAAGAGGGAGCTCGTGGGCATCAACTCCCGATCCTGGCAGGGTGGTTGTTTCGGCACTGACGCTGCCGAGACGCGCACCGACGCCCTCGACACGCGTGTCGACGACCTGGCCGGCTGGGTATCGGCGCACGTCGCGCGGTGGGGTCTGAAGGCAGAGGCCAACGGCAAGTACGTCGCTGCCGAGTTCAACGACGCGGGCAACCAACAAGGCAAGCTGCGCGCCCGCAGCAACGCCCCCACCGGCAGCTGGGAACAGTTCGCGCTCCCCGCAAACGGCACCGACGGCGGCATCAGCCTGCAGGCCCAGAACGGTGACCTGTACGTCAGTGTCGAGGTCGAGGATGCCGGCACCCACGCCGGCATGCTGCGCGCCCGCGCCACCAGTGCGGGCAACTGGGAAAAGTTCAAACTCGACCGCCAGAGCAACGGAAACTACTCCCTCAAGGCAATGAGCAAGCTCAAGTACGTGTCCACCGAGATCAACGACAGCGACACGGACAACGGACTGCTGCGCGCGCGCAGTACCACGATCGGCAGCTGGGAACGTTTCAGCCTCACCCGCGCTGACAACTTCCCCACCGCCTCCCGCGACGCCGCCCAGCCCGGCCCGCTGCCCACCTCATAACGTGTCCCTCTGGTGGGCTGATCGTTGATCGGACACCTCGACCCGATCAACGATTCCTAATACTGCAATCACAGTTATGGGGTTTTGTGTGACTGAGTGTCCCGGTGTCTGCCGATCTTGGTGTGCGTCAAGCCGAGTTCTGGCGTGGGGGGGTTGGCGGGGTTACACGCGCGGTTCGCTGCGCGGTTTGCCCCGCTCGTAGCCGTGAGTGACACCGGCTGGGCAGGCAGCGAGGATCGACCCGAGTGCGCGTGCTGCCCGCATGTCGACCGAGTTGCTGACGAACGAGCCTCAGTCGACAAGGTCTCTCGCTTCATAGCTGGCCAGCCCCATGGCAAGCAGGGGCGGTACCAGTGCGTTCAGATACCACGCCATGTCAGTCAGGGCTGGTGCTCCAGAGAGCCTTCGCCGGTCGATCGTCGGGATGAAGGAACAGTGCGATCGGCCAGCATGAAAAAGTAACTGGCCACCGGTTTCCGCAGTTGAGTGATAGATGCAGACGCCGACGTGGTAGTCGATGTTGTCCGGTGAATCCACCACGGTCAGGACCTCAGCTGCCTGGTCGGTTGAAGCCGACTGCCAGTCGAACAGGTCGTCGTTGTTGACCATGTAGGAGATACCAAGCGGTTCCTGCAGCGACCACCCCTCACCGGCAAGAGCTCGCACCACGGCATTTACGGTGACGGCACGTGCGAACACGAGATCGATGTCGGCGGTCCTGGACATTCGCTGCTCCTGCGGTGGGACTGATCGATGTCGGAAGCGTTTCACGTGTTGGCATCGGTCATGGAGCGAGGAGCATCGCTTCGCTGGTCTGCGCACGGCGCAGCGCCTGGGTGTACTTCCCCCCCGGTGCGGCTCGCCCGGCGAGCGGTCTGCGCGGCGGTGGACTGGTTCTTCGGCATGACGTACTCCTCTGTCGGACCGGGCCACGCCCCCGGCACCGGCTCGTACGACTGCCGTAGAGCACGACGGATCGCAGAACGGTAGGGAGCGGGCCCCGCAGGACCTTCACCTCCGCACCCCGGCGGCGTGGCTCCAGGGGCGGGCGGTGATCGGCAGTACGCGCTAGCCGAGCAGGATGCTAACCGGGCCAGCGGCAGCGGCCGAAGCCACGAGCCGCCAGTTCCCTCGAAAGGGCGAGGGTGCCGGCCCTGCGTGCTGGACAAGCCCGCGCCGCCGTCAGCGCTTTGTCGTCGAGCCGCGGGCTGTCGTCCCTGTCTGTCTACCAGGAGCAGCGGATGGGGCCCGCTTTATGGCGATGCTGACCGACCAGTTCCCCGGCTCGGAGATCGCCCTGGGCATCCAGCGGCGCCGTGCGCGGTCGTCGCATTCGGCCATCAGCAGCTCAGCGAGGAAGCCGCGGTGGGTCATTTGGTCCTTGGCAGCCGCGGAGGCGATGTCGGGGAACTCGGCCCGGATCGTCGGCAGCCTCAGGAGCCGGCAGGCGGTGTCGATGGCGGCGTCGGCGGCCTGCTCGGTCATGTTCCGTTGGCGGGGCAGGGTCACTGGACTTCTCCCTCACGGTGGGTGCTGCCACTGGTGCGGTGGCGGCGGAGCAACTGGTCATAGGGGCTCACCGAGGGCAGCGGCCTGGTGTCCGGCGGCAGGCGCGCGAGCCGCCACTCGTGCAGGAACGTGATGGTCGCCGACGGCTGGCCTGCCGGATGCAGATCGCGCGGCGTGGGGATGGTGGTGGGTTCGTCCTCGGTCTGGGCGGCTTTGCGGGCCTCCAGGGCAACCGCGTCTGCGGTCAGAGCTCCAGCCCGCAGGGCCGTGGCCAGGCCAGTGACAAGGTGTTCGTGCGCGATATGCCGGCCCAGCAGCAGCACTTCGATCAATGCTCGAGTGCCGTCCCTCTCGCCGTGGACCTTGCGGGCGACCGCCCACCAGGCGTCATGAACCGGGGTGAATCTCCCCGCCGAGCGGGCCTGTTCCAGGGCGGTGGCGCCGGGGAAAGCACCCGGTTTGCGGACCAGGGCCTCCAGGTAGTGGTCCAGCTCCAGGCGGATTCCGCACTTGGCGATCAGGCGTTCGCGCCGGGCCACTTCCACGTTCTGGTCGTAAACGACCAGGTGAGAGGCGTGCAGCATGACCCGAACCTTCTTGCCGATCAAACGGACGGGGACCGAGTAGCGGTTGGTGCGGACGGTGATCTGGCTGTAGCGGTCCACTCGCGGCGTGTACAGCCGGCCCGTTTCGAACGGCTCGTCCGGGAGGGGTGCCAGCAGCGGCTGTTCGACAGCGAAGTACTCGTCGATCGTCCGGGGCCTGGCCCCGATGCGTCGACGCCCGTCGTGGAGGTCCCACTGGTCGACCAATTCGTTCAGCTCGGCGAGTGACCGACTTCCGGGACGGGCGTGAAGTGATTGCGGCGGAAGTATCCGATCTGCCCCTCGACCCCGCCCTTCTCGTGGGTGCCCTCGATGCCGGGGCGGCAGTAGAAGCTCTCGATGCCGAAATGGGAGCGGAAAGCGATCCAGCGGTCCGTTTCGACCCGGGCCCGGCTGAGTCCCAGGACCTGGGCGACCGCGGACTTCAGGTTGTCGTAGCGGACCTTGGTCCGCGGAACCCCGCCCAGCGTCCTGAGCGCGTGCACGTGGCCTTCGAAGAAGGCTTCCTGCCCGCAGGAAGTCGAAGACGCGGTGGACGGCCTTGCCTGAATAGGACAGGCGGAAGGAGAACAGGTAGCAGGTGACCAGTTCGCCGGCCAGCCACACCTTGACGTCGCCGAAGTCGACCTCGGCCTCCATGCCGGGCTGGTGGGACTGTGGGACGAACGCCTCCACCGGCGTCTTCCCGGACGCCGCCAGGATCTCGGGCTTCCCGTCAGCGACGTAGCGCCGGACCATCTGGTACGAGATGTCCTCGGCCCCGTTCTCCTCGACGAGCCGGTGGAAGATCCGCGTGACCGTGTGCCGCTGCTTGCGCGGCGCATCCAGATCCGCCCGCAACATCTGGTCGATCGCCGGCTTGTACGGATCGAGAGCGGTCGCACGCGGCGGAAGCTTCTTCCACGGCTCCGGCAAGGCCGAGTTCACCGCCTTCCGCACTGTCCGGTACGTCACCCCGTACTTGCGCTCCAAGGCTCGCATCGACACACCAGCACGGTGGTCACGCCGGATCGCCGCGTACAGCTCGACCTTCGACATCTGCGGCATGACCAGCACCTTTCACCAGGAGCATCCCGATGCTGCCCCGGCAAGAACCACAGTGCTGTCAAAACTCGTGAACATCACCCCGACCGTGGATCGGGGTGCCTCCCAAACCCGTGAACAACCGCTGTCGCTACCCGTGAACAAAACCATCCGGGCGGCCAAGTTGCCTGGGCCATACCGACTGCAACGGGCAACGAACCATACCCAGAGCCCCTGGGCTCCGCCGATCCTACGAATGACCAGTTCGAACCCGCCAAGAAGGTAAGACGGGCAACCCCCGGGCAGTCAGGTCGGGCGAGTGACGTCGTGGATGGCGGCGAAGCCCTCCGCCCGCAGGGCGTCGGGCGTCGCCTCACAGGCGCGGGCGTGCTGCCACGCGAGGACGTCGTCCGGTACGCGCCGGAGGCCGGGCGTCGCGCGTTGCGGGCACGGCAGGTGTCCAGGCCCGGCAGGACCCGCAGCACGACCGCCGGGCGACCGTGCGTACGGGCCCGCTGGATGACGTCGGCGCGAACGCGGGGCTCCACGTTGATGCTGTCCAGATACACGCTCCTGCCCCCTTCCAGGTGGGCGTCCAGGAGAGCGTTCTGCCGCGCGACGGCGGCGGGCGTGGCTCGCTGGTCGCCCGCGCCGCCGCACACTTCCTCGCGCAGAGTATCGAGGCAGACGACCACCAGGCCATGGGCTTCGGCGGCGCGGGCGAGGGTGGACTTACCCGCGCCGGCGGGACCGACCGCGACGACCAGCGTCCCCGCCGCGACCGTGCGCAGCACCTCATCCGCGGCGTACATCATTGCTTCCCCTTTTTGCTGGTCAGAGGTCCTGGACGGCGCGCAGCGCGGCGCTGACGTGGGCCATGACCTCCGGGTCGACCTCGCCCTGCAAGACGGCGCCCGCGAACCGGGTGGCGATGTGGAGCTGCTGGATGTTCATGGTGACCGCCGTCCGGTGCAGAGGGGCGAAGATCTCCACCGACATGGCGGTGTCGGGGTAGCGGCCGGCGGGGTGCAGCACGATCGCCAGGACCGCCCCGAACGCCTGGTCCAGCCCGGTCAAACTGATGACCAGAACGTCACGGCCATCCGCGAGGGTCCAGACCTCGCCGCGCCGGATCTCGTGGTTCACAGGCTGTCGCCCACAGGACGCACCCGGTCGAAGAGGCTTCTGCTCATGGGAGCCTTCCAGGCGCAGTTCGCAGCCGGTGAGAGTCCCGTCGGACGTTCCCCCCCCCCCCGGCTGACCTGCGCCGTGCCGGGGTACAGAGCGCGTACCGCGACGTGGATCGGCGACGAGACATGCGGACCCCGTGGCGTTCCTATGAGCCGCTCCGTCACCAGGGCGGGGGCGGGCCCGTACAGGCATACCTCCGGCGCGCTCCACACCCCTGCGGGCAGGGGCGTCACCGACCCTCGACGAGGAACGCCCGCCCTGCCATGCCTACGACGAGTTCAGCGCCCCCTACCGAGTAGCGCTCGCTGGCAGCCAAGTCGCCGACGAACGCGCGGCACACACTCGACGTCGGACACCGTCGCCGGAGTTACGGGGGGAACCTAAGCAATCATGGCCGCATCATCTTCGACACTTGTTGTCCCCTTCCAGGGTGGTCGACCCTCGTCGCCGAGATCACCCGGCGGCCGCCGCCGAACTCGGCCTCAGCGGCGCAGCCCACGGCGATCAGCGCCGCGGCCAAGGCCCGCAGGATGGCGAGGACGGACCTCCGAGGAGGCGACAGCCGCCGCAGCGATCCTGCACCGCCAGCTTTCGCAGGGCGCGACCGGCGTCAACGAGCCGGCGGGGCCGGTCGGGCTTCCGGGGCGGCGGACATGTTCGCATCTTCGGGCCGGAGGCGTAAGGGTGTGCGGTCAGGCCCGCGTGGCGACCTTTTCGGCACGGTGCGCAGACGGCAGGCCGCACCACCGCGCCGCGCGGGCCAGCACATCCGAGCCCAGGGCGCCAACCCCCCGGTAGAACTCCGTATCCGCCTGCGCTTGGACCATCTCCATGAAGCCGGGCCCCCAGACAAGCAGATGATCGGCGAGGAACTCCCGCAGCGCGTCGGCGAACGTCTTCGCGCGTGCGGCCCCGGCCCCGGTCCCGTCCCCACCCCCGCCCCCCGCGTCTTCCAGCGCGTCGGCGACCCGGGTGCACACCGTGGCCACCAGGTCGAGTTCGAGTCCGATGTGGTCGTCGGGCTCGCGGTCCAGCCGGGGCGCGGAGAGCCTGAACCTGGCGTAGAACGCCCGGACCTGGAAGGTCTCCCGCTCGAACACCAGCTGTTCGTCCGAGCGGTGGACAGACTCGTACGGCGGTGCCAGCAGCCGCTCGGGACCTACGAACAGCCGGTTGTAGTCCCGGGTGACGGCGGCCGTGTCCTCGCCCGCCTCCGCCGAGCGCGCCAGGCACGCCAGGCCATGGCCGGTCGCCCCGCTCGGCGGCAGCGGCCAGTCGGCGAGCATTCCCGGGTCGCGCAGCCGTCCCAGAGCCTGCTGATCGGGAGGCGCCAGCAGGAGCCGGGAGACGACGGTGGAAGCCGCCGCGAGTGCGTAGAGCGCAGTGACGGTATCAGGGGCGATGGTCGGGTCGCCGACGCAGCCGGTTACGCCGGCCAGGTCGGCCGCGCCGTCGTCGAAACCGGGAACGTCGTCGGCAGGGCCTGTGGGGGGCTGGGGGTCCAGCGCAGGGGGAGTCATGGGGTGCGTCGTCCGTTTCCGTCACATGCCGATGCGGATCATCGACTCGTAGAACTGCGAGCGCCCGATGAACTCACCGATGAGAACGAGGGCGAACGCCGCCGGGGCCAGGGCCGCCAGCCGCGCGGGCTCGACGCGCGCTCCGGCCGTGAACCGGTACAGCAGGGTGCCCAGCACTCCGGCCCCGAGGAACACCAGCACCAGCCGCGCCACGAACCAGGCCCCGGAGTACACCGCGGCGCTCTCGGCCGCCACCCCGCCGGCGGATGACAGGGCCGACACGTGGAGCGGTACGGTCACGAACTCGACGCCGAGCAGCACGATCGCCGCCACGGAGAGGCCGTTGAGAACGGTGCGCAGCGTCGGCGGAGAGCCCGCCTGCCCGCCCCCCGAGGCGGCACCGACAGCCTCGGAAGCACCGGCCGGCTCCGGGCGGAGCTTCGTCATGACGGCGAGTACGGTGGCCACCACGAGGGTGCCGAGCAGCAGCGCTGTGGTGTAGAAGGCCGCGGGCGTACGCCAGTTGTGCCACGCGGGCACGGTGACCAGCGAGTAATAGATCATGCTCATCGCGTGGACGAGGACGAGTCCGGCCAGCGCGGCGAGCGCCGTCAGCCCCCGGCGTAGTCCCCCACTCCCCCATCCGAACCACTGGGCCGCCACGCAGCACAGCCCCAGGCCCGCGAAGACCATGCCCAGCACGATCTCGCGGCTGAGCCAGGACGAGTCGACGTGCCGGAAGACGTTCATCACGTGGAAGACATCGTTCATGTGGAACATGGAGGCCAGCAGGCCGACGCAGAGCGTGATCCAGGCCGCGTACAGGGCCGGGTTGGTGATCTTCTCCAGGGCCTCTCCCGCCTCGCGGCTCCGGGCTGCGGCGATCAGACGCAGGACTGCGACGACCGTGAACGCCCCGACGCTGAGCTGGGCGAGCACCGTGAAGAGGATCATCGGCAGTTCGTGCAGACTCATGGCTCAGATCTCCCGCTCGTTCAGGATGTGGCCGGTGCCCGAGCCCGGGCGCTGGGCGTCGCGGTGCGGGGTGATGACGAGGTTGGGGCGGGTGACCGAGGGGTCGGGCAGCGGTTCCACCCCGGCGTTCGTGCCGTGGCGCTTGCGCAGTACGTCGATCGGCCCCCAGTCCAGCGCGCGCGAGGGGCAGGCGGCGACGCAGGCCGGGTCGTCGCCCTCGGCCCGGTAGTCCGCGCACATGTCGCACTTCGACATGTGACCGGTCTCCTTGTTGAACTGCGGTGCCGAGTACGGGCAGGCCCACTCGCAGTAGCGGCAGCCGACGCACTTGCTCTCGTCGATGCTGACGACACCGTCCGGCCCCTTGGACATGGCCGTGGTGGGGCAGACCTGCACGCACACCGGGTTGTCGCAGTGGTTGCACGAGACGGAGACGTACGAGGTGAAGATGTTCGGCGAGAACGTGTCGTCGGACTCCTGCCAGGTGCCGCCCGCGTACTCCGCCACGCGCCGCCAGTTGACGTCCACGGGCAGGTCGTGTTTGTCCTTGCAGGCGATCTGGCAGGCCTTGCATCCGGTGCACAGGCTCTGGTCGAAATAGAAGCCGAGTCGCTCGGGCTTGGACATGATGTTCCTCTTCCGCGCGTCAGACGCGTTCGATCTGGACGAGCGTCGTGTGCTGCGCGTTGCCCTTGGCCACGGGTGTCGGTCGCCAGCTCGTCAGGGTGTTGACCGAACCTCCCTTGTCCACACCGTTCTTGTCGGGCGTGAACCACGCTCCCTGCGGCACGGAGACCACCCCGGGGGCGATGCGGGGCGTCACACGCGCGGGCAGTTGGATACGGCCGCGGCCATTGAAGACATGCACCATGTCGTCGTTGGCGACGCCGCGGCGCTTGGCGTCCAGCGGGTTGATCCACACCATTTGGGGGTGCGCCTCACGCAGCCAGGGCGAGTTGCCGTAGGTGGAATGCGTGCGCTGTTTGTAGTGGTGGCCGATGCACTGGAGCGGATAGCGCTTGTGTGCGCGGGCCTCCTCCTGCCCCTCCCAGGTGGGGATGTACTCGGCGACGGCCGAGATCCGGTCGCCGTCGGGCAGCTCCCAGGTCTTCGACATCTCCCACAGCTTGGTCGAGAAGATCTCGATCTTCCCGGAGGGAGTATCCAGCGGGTTCTTCTCGGGGTCCTCGCGGAACTCCTTGAGGGGGATCAGACCGCTGCCGGTCGGCGCCTTCGTCTTCCAGACGCCCATCTTCCTCAGCTCGTCGAAGCCGGGCATGCCCGGAACGCCCTTGCGGGTCTCCTCGACGGTCAGGCGCACCCACTCCTCCTGGGTGCGTCCCTCGGTGAACTCCTTCTCCACGCCCAGCTTCTTGGCGATGCCGGTGCAGATCTCGTAGATCGGCTTACAGTCGTAGAGCGGTTCGATGACCTTGTCGGCCAGGATCGTGTACCCCATGTTGCCCGCGCTGCCCTGCTGGGCGAGGTCCAGTTGCTCGGCGTTGGAGACGTCGGGCAGGAGGATGTCGGCGTACCGCGCGGAGACCGTCATCTGGTTCTCGATGACGACGATCAGCTCGCACTTACTGTCGTCCTCGAGGAGCTTGATGGTCCGGTTGATGTCGGCGTGCTGGTTGACGTTCGCGTTGCCCGCGTACTGCCAGATCATCTTGATCGGCGCGTCCAGCTTGTCCTTGCCCTGGATTCCGTCCTTGAGCGCGGTCATCTTCTCGCCGTGGTCGACCGCGTCGGTCCACAGGAAGAACGGGATCGCCGTCTTGACCGGGTTCTCCTTGAGGAACGGGAGAGAGAGGGGCAGGCCGTAGAAGCCCTCGCGGGCGCCGGTGCCGCCGCCGGGGACGCCGATGCAGCCGGTCATGGCCGCCAGAGTGAAGATGGCGCGCGAGGTGTTCTCGCCGTTGGCGTGGCGCTGCGGGCCCCAGCCCTGGTTGATGCTGACGGGGCGGGCGGTGCCGATCTCGCGGGCGAGCCGTTTGATCGTGGCGGCGGGAACACCGGTGATGCGGGCGGCCCACTGGGGGGTCTTGGCGGTGCGGTCGGGGCCGTCGCCCATGACGTACGACGTGTACGAGTGACCTGCGGGGATGCCGTTGGGCATATGGTCCTCGTCGAAGCCCTGGCAGTACTTGTCGAGGAACTTCTGGTCGTACAGCTTCTCGGAGATCATGACGTGGGCGAGGCCGGCCACCAGGGCGGCGTCGGTGCCGGGGCGCAGCGGAATCCACTCGTCGCCGATCGCGTGGGCGGTCTCGGAGTAGCGCGGGTCGATGACAATGGTGCGTACGTTGTGCCGCTTGCGGGTCTGCTGGGTCACGAAGGTCTCGCCGCCGCCGGACATCCGCGTCTCCAGCGGATTGTTGCCGAAGAGGACTTGCAGCTTGGCGTTCTTGGCGTCGTCGAGGCTGTTGGAGGAGACCGATTCGCCGTAGTGGTACTGCCCGCCGGCCGTGATGGCAGCGGTGCTGTAGTCGCCGTAGTGGTTGAGGAAGCCGCCGACGCAGCTCATCAGGCGGGAGATCAGCGACTTCTCGGGGGAGCTGCGGCTGAAGGTCGCACCGGTCAGTCCGGTGCCGTACTGGAGGTAGATGGACTCGTTGCCGTAGTCCTTGATCAGCCGCTTGAGGGTGGCGGCGATCTCGCTGTACGCCTCGTCCCAGCTGATCTCCTTCCATTCGCCGCCGCCGCGCTTGCCGACGCGCTTCATGGGCTTCTTCAGCCGGTCGGGACTGTAGATGCGCTGGCGGATGGAGCGGCCGCGTACACAGGCGCGGATCTGCTGGGTGCCGAGCTTGTCGTCGCCCGTGTTGTCGGGCAGGACGCGCACGATGCGGCCGTCCTCGACCTGCATACGCAGCGGGCAGCGGGAACCGCAGTTCACGTTGCACGAAGACCAGACGATCTCGGGCGTCCTCGCGCCGTCCTCCGCCGTGGCCGCGTTGGCCGCGCCGACACCGGGGACCCGGTTGAAGAAGGTGCCCCCGCCCACCAGGGCGAGTCCGCCGCCGACCGCGGCCGACCACTTCAGCAGGGACCGCCGTCCCAGCCCACCGGCGGCCGTCCGCCTGGCGGAGTCGTCCGCCTCGACGTCGTGCGACATCACGTGCCTCCTGTCGGGATGAGGCGCTCCGTCAGGCGCCCGCAGACCACACACAGTCTCGGGTGCCGTCCTGGGCAGATCGTGCAGTGAAAGTCTGGGCCACGGGGGCCCAAAGGCCCCATCTGCGGATGACACAAGACCGTTAGCAGAGCCTTACTGGCTCTAACAAGAGCTGCCGATCATGAGCATGTCGGCGGTTCTGTCCGTAGGTCTGAGTATGGGAAAGCGTGACCCGCGGCCGTGGGTCATCTCGGATGAACTGCCGCCGTTGATCGACCCGTTGCTGCCCGTTCCGGGACCGAAACTGGTGGGGGCAGACCGCGAGTGCCGGGCCGGCAGGCAGGCGTTGTGCGGCATCCTCTTCACCCTGCACACCGGCATCCAGTAGGAGTACGAGCCCCATGAGCTGGGGGTGCTCCCCCGCCCGCCGCGTCCTAGCCGTCCAGGAAGGCGGCCAGGGCGGCGGCGCTGCTCTTCCTCGCGGGTGGTTTGCCGGGCGAGGACGTCACGGTCGGTGTATGGGCCGGCAGCGGGGAGGCGGGCTCGACGTGACCGTCCTCGGTGACTAGGGCTCCCACATAGGTACGCGGGCCCGGCCCCTACGGAAGCGGAATTCTGCGCGGTGAACAGAGGCGGCCCGTCTGGCGCGGGGCGACGCACCCGACTGTAGCGGCGGTACGGCGCCAGGGCGGCGGGACTGAAAGCGAGCTGGCCGGTGGGCCTCAAGCGGCCTGCGGGTTGACGCAGCGGAGGCGCGCCCCGTACTGAGCTGATGGCTGCGACGGTCTGCGGGTCCCAGGCGCCGCCGGGGGCGACGCCCGTCGCGGCGAAGTAGCCGTCGATGCGGTCGGCATCACCCGTCAGGGCGAAGTGCCGGCAGGCCAGGGCGTGCTTGACGGGGGCGGTGCTGATTGCCGGGATGGTGGGCGATCAGGGTGAGGGCGGCATGTCGTCGCCCAAGTGGGCCGGGGCGACGGTCAGGTGAAGGGCGCCGAGATCGTAGGCTCGTCGACCTCGCGGGCCATGACCGGACCGCCCGCCCGCCTACCCCGGCATCAGCCTGGCGGAGGAGCTTATCCCAGGCGAGCAGCCCGGCCACCCGTGCAAGGACCGTTCGGCGACGGCGAGTTCGTCCCCTTCGACCCGCACTTCCATCAGCTGTTTGGCCAGCTGTTCTTCGAGTTCGTCCAGGTTCCGTGCGCCGCGCGGTGATCCGTTCCAGCAGCTCGAAGTCCAGCACGCACCAGATACGTAGGGGGCCGTCCTACACCAGCGACCAGGAACTGGGAAGTGCTCGCGCTCCAGGACGGGCAAAGGAATAGGGGCGGCGGCCCGTCATCAGTGTGCCCAAGGCAAGCGGACCGCCTCGATCTCCGCGTCGTTCAACAGTGCACGGATGAGGGCTGGTGAACCGGCGACCTTGGTGGCCCACAGGTCGTAGTCGGTGCAAAGCACCCAGGAGCGGTCATCGGCCCAGAGGTTGGAGGGGCTGAAGTCTGCTTCGGACTGGTCATACAGGAGCTCGGCGTCGCCGAGTCGGCCTGCGCGCACATGGAGATCGTTCAGGTCGATGGCTCCGAGCATCAGCGGGTTGTAGTACGCAAGGCAGCGGGTGTCCGAGCCTGCGGGACTGTGCAGGGTGAGGGTGGCAATCAGGCGATTCCAGGTCTCCCGGTCCAGGCTTCCTTCGGTCGGCGGGACCATGCTCAGTGGCCAGCTGCCCTCCTTCTTGGCCGAGGGAAAGCAGCGGTAGGAGGGCATCAGCCCATCGGGCACCATCGGGTCGCCGGTCCGGCGGACGAGTTCGGTCCAGCGCAGCCGCCGCCAGCCGGGGCCGGGGTGCCGGGCACGGCCCAAACCTCCACCCGTGGCGATACTCACGGCGTCGAGGTCGAGGTCTCCGACAACGTGTGGCTGGGTGCTCCCGTCGGCTAGACGCGCTTGGTGGTACTCGTCGTACGACACGTCGGTCGGTCCCTGCACGTGCTCATACATGGCGTTGAGCACCCACGCCGCGTCAGGCATGGCCGGAGGCATAAACCCGGTGAGGCCGTCGCCACACATCTCCAGCAGCCAGTCTGTGGACCCAGGCGGCACGAGCGGCCACAGGCTGGACATCGGGTTCGGTTCCTCAGACATCTGCCCATGGTCCCAGTAGAAGTCTCCCTCTTCTACGAGGGGCCGTACCTCAAGAACCTACAGCCGACCGCCGGTAGACCATCTACACCCACTCGCAGGCAGTAGCCGGAGCGTCCAGTCTCTCGGTCTCGTCAGGGCGAGGGGCTTCGATGACCGGTGACGGCCGTCGTATGCGGCGCCCTCGATGTCGTGCTCGTGCGCGGAGGTGGACGGCGAAGGCCAGGCCGCAGGCGAGGAGCACGGCCGTGCGGTCGGCCGTCTACGTCAAGGCCGGCATGCACGTGACTGGGCGCCACGTCCTCGACCACGCCCTACGCGTTCGGGTCCCAGGCGAAGAGCCGATCGAAGATGACCCGGTCGCCGGCGATCTTCACCGCGTCCAGCGGCACGCGTCCGTAGAACCACAGGGCCAGCTCGCTGGCCGTGCCCTGCGCGGAGGCGTCGGCCTGGGCCTCTCCGGTAGCCGAGTGGCGGACGGCGCGGGCGCCGTCCGCCTCCACGGTGAAACGCCAGGAGCGTCCCTCCTTGGCGTGGTAGTCGACGACGACCGGCTCGTGCGGCCAGACGCCCGACCATGCGCAGCAGGTGAACAGGAAGTCCTCGACGCCGTCCAGGGCCACCTCCGTCGGCAGAGGCTGCGCGGCGCCCACGGTGAGCTGCGCGTCATAGGTGTGCATCGCGATCTCCTGGAGCTGGTGCCGGGCGACGGCACCGGTGGTCCGCGGAGACTGCGAGGCGCCCCACCACGTCCAGCACCCAGCGTCCGGTCCGGCCTCCCGCAGGGTGACCAGCAGCTCCTGCGTCGACGCGGCCAGCCAGGCCACCAACGCCTCGCGCTCACGGGGTGCCTGCGCCGCGGCGCGCGCCGCCACGGCCTCGGCCGGAGGGGCGTCGGCCGGACCAGCCTGAACAATGGCCGACCAGAACGGGCGGCCCGAGCCCACGTGCTGTGCCAGATCGAACAGCGTCCACTCGGGACAGGTCGGCACCTGCACATCCAGGCTGGGCGCGGCGACGACCGCGGTTCGGAAGGCCGTCGCCCGCTCGTCTATCAGCCGCAGCAGGTCAGGGAATTCGAGATTCTTCCGCACTACGGCTGTGTATCACCGCGCCCCGGCGGCCGAAAGCGAATTCCCCAGCCGCCGCCTGCCGCCGTCGCGGATGTCCGGGCCGTCCCGCTGGGGGATCTCCTACGGCTACGACAGCTTCACCGTCACCTACGCCGACGGGAAGCAGCAGTACGTCCCGACCATGAACAACGCCGCGCAGGACATCTACGCCGTTGAACCGCGCAACCGACACCGTGCCCGCCGTCGAGAAGGGCCGGCTGCCTCCCCCATTGAGGCGTAGATACCCGCCAGGGTCATCTCGTAGGCGGCGGGAGGGGGGTGAGGTGGAGGTGGGGTGGGTGGTGGGGAGCGGCGTGGGGGGTGACCCGTACTTGGTAGACGTGTTCGAGGTGATGGGGGGTGAGGACGGTGGTGGGCGGCCCGGAGGTGATGGTGCGGCCGTTGTGGAGGAGGATCAGGTGGTCGCAGTAGCGGGCGGCGAGGTCGAGGTCGTGCAGGGCGGCGACGACCGTGGTGGTGCTGCGGGCCAGAGTGTCCATCAGGCGCAGACGGTGGCTGATGTCGAGGTGGTTGGTGGGTTCGTCGAGGAGGAGGAGCGGGGTCTGCTGGGCGAGGGCGCGGGCGATGTTGGCGCGCTGGCGTTCGCCGCCGGACAGGGTGGGCCAGTGGCGGTCGGCGAGCGTGGTGACGTCCATGGTCTTCATGGCGTGTTCCACGACCTGGAGGTCGGCCGGGGTGGGGGCGGGGCGGCGGCGGTAGGGGGATCGGCCGAGGAGGACGGCTTCGTGGACGGTCGTCTGGACGGCGGGGGTGGTCTCCTGGGCGGCGAAAGCGAGTCGGCGGGCGATGTCCCGGTGGTGGAGGGTGGCGATGTCGTCGTCGGCGAGGAGGACGCGCCCGCGGGTGGGGCGGCGCAGGCCCGCCAGGAGGCGTAGGAGGGTTGATTTTCCTGAGCCGTTGGGGCCGATGAGGGCGGTGAAGGAGCCTGAGGGGACGGTGAGGGAGACGCTGTCGAGAAGGGTGCGGCCGCGGGTGGTGTAGGTGAGGGCGTCGGCGGTGAGGGCGGGAGGCGGGAGGGTGCTCATGGGGTGGAGGTCCGGTTGCGTAGGAGGAGGGCGAAGGCGGGGGCGCCGAGGAGGGCGGTGAGGACGCCTGCGGGGATCTCGCGGCCGGCGAAGGCGGTGCGGGCGGCGGTGTCCGCCCAGATCATGAAGACGGCTCCGAGGGCGGCGGCGCAGGGCAGGAGTGTGCGGTGCGGGGCGTGGGTGAGGATGCGTGCGGCGTGGGGGACGAGGAGCCCGACGAAGCCGATGGCGCCGCCGGCGGCGACGAGGGTGCCGGTGATCAGGGCGGTGATCGCGTAGAGGGCGGTTTCGGTGCGGCGGGGTGAGACGCCGAGCGTTGCCGCGGTTTCCCGGCCGAAGGCGAGGGCGTCGAGGTGAGGCGCGTGCAGGAGGCAGAAGGGCAGGCCCACGGCGAGGACGAGGGCGCACACGGCGGTGGAGACCCAGGTGGCGGGGGCGAGGGAGCCGAGCAGCCAGAAGGTGACGGCGCGGGTGCGTTCGGCGTCGGCCGAGTGGACGACGATGATGCTGGTCAGCGCGGCGAACAGTTGGGAGACCATGACGCCTACCAGGACGACCTTGGTGCTCTGATCGGGTGAGCGTCCAAGGATGAGCATGACGCAGACGAAGGCACCCAGGGCGCCGGCGAAGGCGCCGACGGGCAGGCTGAAGGCCCCTAGGCCCATCACGAGGACAAGGACGGCCCCGGTGGACGCTCCGGCCGACGCGCCGAGGGAGTAGGGGTCGGCGAGGGAGTTGCGGGTGAGGGCTTGCAGGACCGTGCCGCAAGTGGCCAGGCCGGCTCCGATGAGTGCGGCGAGCAGGACGCGGGGCAGGCGCAGATCCCACACGATGCTGTCGTGCAGAGGTGCCGGCCCCTGCCAGGGCAGACCGAGGTGGGCACCCAGGGCGCGGGCGACGTCCAGGGGCGGGAGGTCGGCGGTGCCGGTGCTGATGGCGAGGAGGATGGACAACGGGAGGAGAGTGAGGGCGCAGGTCAAGACGATTGTCGTACGGGTGGAGGTGCGGGGGTTGGGACGCGGCCGGGCGGAATCGTGGGGCGGCGCGTGGGTGTGGGTGCGGGGGTGTTCGGCGGCTTCGGGCTGCGCGTCGGCGGCTTCGGGCTGTGCTCGGGAAGGGGGCTTCATGGTTGGTGGGGTGCCTCAGGGACAGGGGGCGGGTGGTGGGAGCGAGGGGCTGGGTGACGGAAGGCGGAGTGGGAGCGAGTGTGGAACAGAGCGCGTAGGGCTCTCGGCGGGTGTGGGCGACTGGGGTACAGGCGGGTACGGGTCAACAGGGCGCAGTAGCTGCCAGGTTGGGATGGGCGGAGGATGGGAGTAGTGGGGCGGAGGAGAGGGGCGGGACGCGGGACGCGGTTCCCGTGGGGCGGTGTGGGCGTCAGCGGCGGGCGAAGATGACGTAGTTGTCGAAGTGCTGCCAGACCGTTCCGGCTTCGGCGAAGCCTGCGGTGCGCAGGGCCGCAAGGTGGAAGTCGAGCGGCGCGAGGGGCTGAGGCGGCCGGTCGGCGAAGCGCAGTTCGCGTTCGGCTGCGAGGAGGTCCATGTCGGGTAGGGCGGTGGCCAGCGCGTACCACTGGTCCCAGGTGTCCGCGCCGGCGGCGAACGAGGCGTGCTGCGTCTGGATGTCGTGCTGATGGGACAGGGCGGCGAGGGTGGGGTGCCGGGGCGTGAAGCGCAGATGATCGGCGTTGAGGAACAGGCCGCCGGGCGACAGGAGTTCGGCCAGGGCGGTGTAGACGTTCAGCAACTCGGCCGGGGAGAGCCAGTGCAGGGCCGTGGAGGAGACGGCGGCCTGGAAGGTCTCCTGGGTGAACGGCGCGGCCCAGTCGGGGCGGAGCAGGTCGGTGTCCACGAGGGTGGCCCGGTCCCCGTGCGGGGCGAGGGCGTCCGCGGCCAGGCGCAGGAGTACGGGGTCGTAGTCGAGGGCGGTGACGCGTGCCTGCGGGAAGGCGCTCAGGACGCGGGTGCTCAGTGAGCCTGGACCGCATCCGAGGTCGAGGGCGTGGAAGGGGTCGGGGCTGTGCAGGCGAAGGACCTCCAGCATCGCGTCGAAACGTGCTTCCCGGTGTGCGATGTAGGCGGCTTGCTGGGTGTCCCAGCGTTCCAGGAGAACGTGCGGGGGGAGAACCTGCGGCGGTGTGAGGGCGGGCAGAGGCGCGGAGTTGGAGTTGGCGGTGGGGGTGGTGCTGGGATCCGGGCCGAGGGTGGAGGTGGGTTCCGGGTTGGGAGCGGGGGTGAGCACGAGGGCTCCCTTCTGTGTTCGGGGTTACGTGTACGCGGGCTCGGGTCGACGTGGGCAAGGGCAGAGGGAGGCGGGCGGGATCGTCGGCAGGGACCTCCGGCCGGGGCCGGGGAGGCGGGAGCCGGGGCCGGGACAGGAGGCTCCGGTTCTTGCCGGTCAAGGCAGCGGGGCGCAAGCGGCCCTCACCTCTCCCCCGGCACCGAACGGCATGCCGTGTTCGGGCCCCGGCCTCCCTCTCGTAACGATCAACCGACCGTTACGAGAGGGAGGTGGGGCGGGGCTCAGGGGTAGAGGTCGCTGAGGCCGTCGGCCACCTTCTCCACAAGGCTGACGGCGCGGATCGAGGGGTCCATGGCGGAACCGGGCACCACGATGAAGCGGTTGGCGCGCACGGCTTCGAGTTTCGAGGTGACGGGGTTGGACCGTAGGAAACGCTTCTTGGCCTCGGCACTGTCCCCGTCGCCGCCGCGGGTCAGATCGGCCAGGACGATGACGTCCGGGTTGCGTTTGGCGATCTCTTCCCAGCTCCCCTCGGACCACTTCTGGCCGAGGTCGTCGAAGGCGTTGTCCACGCCGAGCAGCGCGCCGGCCGTCGAGGGCAGTCCGCCGCGGCCGGCGATGTAGGGCGTGTGGGTGCCGGAGTAGTACCACATCACGTCGGCGTCGAGGTTCTTGGGCGCCTTCGCGGTCGCCTTTTCCAGGCGGGTGCGCAGGCTGTTGACGAGGGTGTTACCGCGCTCCTCCACGCCGAAAAGGGTGGCGATGTCCTTGATCTCGCCGAAGAGCCTGTCGAAGCGCACCTGGCGGGGGGTGTGAGCGGGGTCCTCGCAGTCGTAGGTGGACAGGTAGGCGGGGACGCCGAGCTTCTTCCATCCGGCACGAGAGCCGGCGGCCTCGTCGGCGTACGCAGAGGACAGGGTGGAGAAGAGGAAGTCCGGCGAACGGGCGAGGGTCGCCTCGTGATTCGGGTACTGCCGGGCGAGGACCGGGACCTTCTTGTACTGCTTGGCCAGAGCGGGCAGGACGGGGTCCGTCTGGTACGACGTACCGGCCATTCGGTCCGCCAGTCCCAGACTCAGCATGATCTCCGTCGCGTTCTGCTCCAGCGCGATGGCTCGCTCGGGCGGCGCGGACACGTTCACCTTCATGCCGCAGCTCGTCACCGTGGTCGCCTGGCGGTGAGGACCGCGTGACCCAGTGCTCTCACCGGCCCCATTCGATACGGCAGTTCCGTTGCTTCCACATGCGGCAAGGGCCGGGAGCAGGAGGAATGCCCCCACCAACCCCTTAATGGATATGGTTTTCATGTTCGACAAGATACACGGACATACCGCGAACCCCGAACCGGGGGCGGATCTCTTGGTTGTGGCGGTCGACACGGCCGCGGTCGGCCATCCATGTCGTGCGGCTCACGCTGCTGTGGCGGCTGCGGCCTCGGGTCCGAGTTCGGCTTCGGGTTTGGAGCGTCTTCGGCGAGATCTCACCGCCCACCCCCAGATCACCAACTCCCGCTCCCCCGCCGCATGGGGCGAGTTCGAGGCGTACGCGAAGGCGGGCAGCCGCGCCGTAACGAAGACTGGCGGCGGCCGGAGCTCCGCGCAGCCGCCATCCGCGGTCGGCTCGGTCGCGGGCCAGGCAAAGCCCACGCCCATGAGAGGGCCTACGCCACTATCCGGATCCACGTAAGGCTGTCAGGAGGCACCCGGTCGAACCGGCGTAGCGCGGAACCCGGAAAGGAGTTTTGGGAGCTGCATGGGGGCTTTGGCATGCGAACCCGGCTTGTCTCGCTGGATCGGCAGCGGTCGGTGGGCGCGTACCGGTAGTTGTTGGCTGTGGCAGGAGACCCGTGGACCCCGGTGATTTCGATCGTGGGTGTGGCTGTCGGTGGTGCGATGACCTATCTGACCCAGCGCACGACGCAGCGGGCGGCTGAGCGGGCTGACGGGCGAAGACAGGCTGCGGCGCAGGCGGAGGAGCGTCGTGCTGAGCAGATCAGGACCGTGCTGGAGTTCATCCGGTGCGCGCTGGAGGCCGAGGGTGTGGCGCATGCCAGGCCGTCTCGATGGGAGGTCGGAGATGACTGGTACGGCACAGCCAGACCGGCGATGGACGGTCTTCGCATCGCCGAGAGGAGCATCGAGCTGCTGTGTGCCCCTGCCCTTCACGCGCCGGCTACCGCCTACGCCCGCGCCTTGAATCAAGCGGTCTGGCAGGAGCGGGGCGAGGGGAGCCTGTCCGAGTACCTGGAGCCGTACAAAGCAGAGTTTCTCGCCCTGGCACGCCGCAGTCTGGCCTGACTCCACCGGGGGCAGGGCCACTCGTTGATCGCAGCGAGCTGCACGGTCGCCGTGTACGTGTACGTGTACGTATTGAACGAGACCAGGTGGAAGATCCGCGCGGGTGACACCTGTCGAGATGTGGCCGCGCGGTACGGGCCGTGGCAGTCGCAGTGCATCCAACAAGCCCGCCCGGCAGGCGATGCCACCTTCTAGAACGGGACGTCGGCCTGCCGCTTTGCTTGTGGCGGACCGGCCACAAGCAAAACGTCAGGAGGGAGCCAAGTCCCCGCTGAGGCTGCGCGGTCAGCCGCACCACGCGGTACGGCACAGACCGGCGACAACCGACGAGGCAACGTCATCCGCTCGGCGACTTGCCAGGACGACGCCTTCGGCCGATGGGATCACGAGCGTGCAGACGTACTGTCACCATCCGTCTTTGTCGTCCTCCTCGTCGGCGTTGTCGCTGCGTTCTATGCCGCTTTCGCGGACCTGCCCGGTGACAGCATCGACGGGCACATCCAGTCTGGCCTCGTCCGCGCCGTCTTCGGTGTGGAAGCTGTAGATCCAGTACGGGCGCCAAGTACTCCGGTATTTGCGGGCCAGAAGCTCCTTTCCCAGGAGGTTCCCGCCTTCGGAATACCGTTCGGCTGCCTCAGCGGCTTTCTTCTCGCTGATGACGGCCGTGGGGATCGTGACGCCGGCAGGATGAGGAGTCGCCGACCACCCACGCACGCGGCCTTTTTCGTTGAGGGTGATGTCCAGTCGCAGCGGCATGAGGACGCCGTCCTCGCGGCGCTCACGCCAACTTACGTATCCGTAAGGGGTGTCGGTGCGGATCTCCGGCTTCGGCAATCAGGCCGGTTGCATCCAGGGCAGCAGGTCGCGCACCAGGGCGTCGGCAGTGGCTCTCATCGCCTGTTTCCCCGTGGCGTCGCCCCGCCCCGGAAATGAACGCCCCTCGGGGAAGTCCGACTCGATGACGCGACGTTCGGGCCAGGTGACGACGAGATAGCCCTTGTCGGTCAGGACGTACAGGCGTTCGCCGTCCTCGTCTTCATCCTTGCGGACGTCGTCGACGGTTGCCTTGTCGCCGAGGACGTCACAGGCGATGCGCGCCGCTTCGTTGCGCTCGATACCCCCGCCGCCGGTTCGTCACCGGCGGCGGGGGTGCGGGGCGCGGTTACGGGAGGGTGGTGGTCCCCGTCGCGGCCTTCCAGTCGCGGGCGAAGGCCCGCACCGCCCGGTGGACCTCGCAGGCTCCGGTGGCGGCGGCGAGGATGTCCGGGGAGACCGTCACCGCATGCGCTCCGGCCTCCACGGCGGCCGTGACCTGGTGGATGTTCTTGAAGCTGGCCGCCAGGATCTCGGACCCGCTGCCCGAGCGGGCGATGTCCTGGGCGAGGGCGCGGATCGTCGCGTAGGGGTCGGCGTCGAGGTTCTGCATGCGGTTGACGTAGGGGGCGAGGTAGTCCGCGCCCGTGCCGATCGCCAACAGGCCCTGCATCGTGGAGTAGATCGCCGTCGCGGTGACCGTCGTGCCGTCGGCCTTGAGGCGGCGGATCGCGCGCAGGCCGGCTTCGGTGACGGGGACCTTGACGCAGGTGGCCGGGCCCACCTCGGCCAGGATGCGGTCCGCCTCGCGGAGCATCCCGTCGGTGTCCTCGGCGATGACCTGCACGTGCAGGGTGCGGTCGGGGCCGATGATGTCGCGGACGGCGGCCAGGGTGGCGTAGAAGTCGGCCGTACCGGCGGCCTTGAGGATCGTCGGGTTGGAGGTGACGCCGCTGAGGGGGTAGGTGTCAACGGCGTGCCGCACGTGATCGAGACGGAGGTCGTCCAGGAGGAGTTTCACGGGGGTGCGTCCAGGGGTCGGTGGGGTGGGGGTGGTTGCTGTTGTTCTTCCGCAGGGCGGCGCGGAGCGCCGGCAGCGAGGGCGGTCCGCGCCACTCCGGTGGACCGTCGCGAGACGGTCAGTGCACCGTCTGCTCGGTGCGGGCGATGATGTCGTCCTGGGTCTGCTTGGACAGGACGTTGAAGAAGGCGCTGTAGCCCGCGACGCGCACGATCAGGTCGCGGTGCTTTTCCGGGTGCCGCTGGGCGTCCAGCAGGATCTCGCGGGAGACCACGTTGTACTGGACGTGGAAGCCGTCAAGCCGGTTGAAGAAGGTGCGCAGTAGGGCGATGAGCTTGGCGCGGTCCTCCTCGCGGGCCAGGGACTGCGGGTTGACCTTCTGGTTGAGCAGGACGCCGCCCGTGATGCGGCGGGTGGGGAGCTTGGCGACGGACTTGTAGACGGCGGTGGGGCCGTTGCGGTCCATGCCGTGGCTCGGGGAACAGCCCTCGGCGAGCGGTTCGCCCGCGCGGCGGCCGTCCGGGGTGGCCAAGGTGGACGCGCCCTGGGGGACGTTGGCGGAGATGGAGGAGGTGCCCGCGTAGTAGGTGCCGCCGATCGGGCCCCGGCCGTGCCGGGTGTTGCGGTGCTTGAAAATCTCGTCGATGTCGGTGGTGTAGGCGCGGACGAGGAGGTCGTCGACGTAGTCGTCGTCGTTGCCGTACTTGGGGGCGGCCAGCAGCAGGGCGCGGACGCGCTCGCCCTCCTCGCCCGCGAAGTCGTCCTGGAGGGCGTCCCAGAGCTGGGCGGCGGTCATCGAGCGGTCCTCGAAGACGCAGCGCTTGACGGCGGCCAGCGCGTCGCCGAGGTTGGCGATGCCGACCTGGAGGTTGGAGACGAAGTCGTACTTCGCGCCGCCCTCCTTGAGGGTCCTGCCCCGGCCGATGCAGTCGTCGACCAGTGCCGAGCAGAGGATGTCGGCGACGTTCTCCTCCAGGGCGACGTCGCAGCAGGAGTCCAGGACGACGCACTGGCGCTGGAACTCGCGCACGGTGCTGTCCCACGCGGCCATGACCTCGTCGAAGTCGGTCATGTCCCGGAAGTGGGTGGTGGCGGGCGCGAGCAGGGTGCCGGACTTGGGGTCGCGGCCCCCGTTGAGCGCGATCAGCAGGGTCTTGGGGAAGTTGAGGAAACTCATGCCGGTGCAGCGGTAGCCCCACTTGCCTGGCACGGCGACCTCGACGCAGCCGATGGCGGAGTAGTCGCGGGCGTCGTCGGGCTCGACGCCCTTCTCGGTCAGCGAGGGGATGATCACTTCGTCGCTGTTGAAGGCGGGCATCCCGAAGCCGATCCGCATGACCTCGACGCACTCGCGCAGGAACCGGTCGTCCAGACCGCGGTGGTATCGGACCGTCAGGTTCGGCTGCGGCAGGCGGGTCAGCGCCACGGCCTTCAGGATCAGGTACGAGAGCGGGTTGACGGCGTCCTCGCCGCCGACGGTCTGGCCGCCGACGGTGACGTTCTGGTAGAGCGGGCCGCCCGCGCCGAAGCGGGTGTGCGACCACGACCGGATCTTGCTGACCGTCAGCGTCTTGAGCCACAGGTTGGTCAGCAGCTCGACCGCCGAGTCCTCGGTGATCCGGCCCTCGGCCAGGTCGGTGCGGAGGTACGGGTAGAGGTACTGGTCCATCCGCCCGTACGACAGCGAGTGGCCGTTGGACTCGATCTGGAGGGCGACCTGGATCAGCCAGACCGCCTGGACGGCCTCCTGGAAGGTGGCGGCGGGCCGCTCGGGGACGGCGCGCAGGATGCGGGCCATCTCCGTCAGCTCCGCCGCGCGGGCCGGGTCGGTCTCGGCGGCGGCCAGGTCGGCGGCCATCTGGGCGTACCGGTGCCCGAAGGCGACGATGGCGTCGAGGACGATCAGCACCGCGCGGTAGAAGTACGAGCGCCTGAGGTCCTGGAGGTCGGTGAGGTCCAGGGCGTCCAGGGCGGCGCGGGTCCGCGCGCGGTAGGCGGCCAGGCCCTCGGTGAGGATGCGCGGGTAGTTCACCGCGAGGTGGGCGTCGCCAGAGGTGATGTTGCCCTCGGGGTGGATGATGCCCAGGTCGTAGAAGCGGCGGGCGTCCGGCGGCATCAGGGCCAGGCCCTTGTCCTTGAGCGTGCGGCGCTCCCAGAAGGGGGCGATGTCGCGCAGGGTCCGCTTGGCGTCCTCGGTGATGCGGAACCTGTCGCCGGGGCGCTGGTCGAACTCGTCGAGTTCGGCGACCACCCAGTCCATGGCGTATTCGGGCATGATCGGGGCGGCCCGGTTGGCGGACGCCTGGTTGCCCGCGAGGCGGGTGGCGGGCTCGATGTAGACCGTCATGTTCTCCAGGACGTTCTTCAGCATGTGGGCTCGCCGGAGGACCATAGGCTCGTCCTGGTGGGCCCGGTACGCCTCGGTGGTGAGCCGGGCGCGCTCCACGCAGACCGCGGGTTCGGTGTCGAGCAGTTCCTCGCGCCAGCGGGCCATCCGTTCGGTGAGGTGGCCGAAGTGGGGCGGCGCGGCGGCGGCCGCGGGGCCGGGCACGGAGGCGAGGTCAGTGGGGTCGGGGGTCGGGGCCGCCGCGGGCGGCATGGTCGTGGTCATGGTGGCTCCTGGCTGTCGGACGGGGAGGCTCCGCCGGTGCGGGCGGGGGCTCCGGTGCGGCATCAGACACTTGGCGTACGCGGTGGGAGGCGTCGACGACGTTCACCGTGACGCCGTGCGCCGCCAATTCGCCGATCTGCTCCGGGGTGGCGAAGGAGTCCGTCCACACGGCGCTGACCTCGTGTGCGGACACCAGCGGCACGGGCCCGTGGGTGCCGAACTTCTCCGACTCGGTGACCACGATCACGTGCTCCGCGCGCTCGGCGAGCGCGCGCACGGCCGCGGCGCGCAGGTGGTCGCGTCCGGTGAAGCCCAGCCGGGGGGTGAATCCGTCGGTTCCGATGAAGAGCTTGTCCACCAGGAACTGCTGGGCGCACAACTGTGTCATCGGCCCCACCAGCACCTGGGCATCGGTCTGGTAGTCGCCGCCGAGCAGCACCACGCGGGCGTGTTCGGCGCCGCGTACGTGCTCCGCGATGAACGCCGAGTTGGTGACGATCGTCGCGCCCCGCTTGGTGCGGGCGATCTCCTCGGCGACCAGGGTGCAGCACGATCCCGCCTCGATCATCACGGTCTCCCCGTCGGCGACCTGCCCGGCCGCGGCGACGGCGATCCGGCGCTTGGCGGCGTAGTGGTACGCCAGCCGGGCGGCGGGGTCGTCCGCCGGTGCCAGCACGGCGACACCGCGCTCACGCCGGAGCAGCCCGCGCGCCTCCAGCGCATCCAGGTCCTTGCGGATGGTCACCTGCGAGACGTTCAGCGCGGTGGCCAGGGCGGACACCTCCGCCTGCCCCGACGCGACGACGGTTTCCAGAATCTTCGCTCGGCGAGCGGTCACAGGTTCCACCCTCCTTTCCTACCCCACGGCACCCGGCACCACGAACGGTCTGATGATTTCGAGCGTAAGCGGGTGATGTTTCGTTCGAAGCAGACGGAAGTACCTTTTCGACGGGTCTTTGTGCCTTTACGTAAGCTGTTAGGGTTTCGTACGAAAGCGAAAGGAGTTGCGATGAGTCAGCCCAGGTCCGCCCCACCCTCCGCGGACCCCGCGTCGGCGCCGACCGGTGTGATCTTCAACATCCAGAAGTTCTCGCTGCACGACGGCCCCGGCATCCGGACCGTCGTGTTCCTCAAGGGCTGTCCGCTGCGCTGCGTCTGGTGCTCCAACCCTGAGTCCATCGACCCGCGCGTCCAGCATCTGAGCGACCCTGTCAACGGCGGGCCGAGGACCGAGGGCCGGACCGTGACCGTGGACGAGGTGGTCGCGGCCTGCGAACAGGACCTCCCCTTCTACGAGGAGTCCGGCGGCGGCGTCACCCTCTCCGGCGGCGAGGCCCTCATGCAGCACGCCTTCGCGCTGCGGCTGCTCGCGCGGCTGAAGGAGCGCGGCATCCACACCGCGCTGGAGACCACCGGGCACGTCGCCGGGCCGGTCTTCGGCCGGGCCCTCGACGTACTCGACCACCTGCTCATCGACGTCAAGCACCACGACCGCGACGAACACCGCCGCCGTACCGGCCGCTTCAACGACCTGCCCCTGCGCAATCTGGCGCTGGCCGTGGCACGGGGCATGCCGATGACCGTGCGCGTCCCGGTGGTCCCGGGGGTCAACGACCGCCCGGCCGACGCGGTCGCCTTCGCCGGACTGCTGCGCTCCGCCGGCGTCACGCGCGTACAGCTTCTGCCGTTCCACCAGTTCGGCGAGCGGAAGTACGAACTCCTGGGGCTGGAGTACCGGATGGCGGGCGCTGCGGCGCTGCACCCGGAGGACCTGGCCGACTACCGGGGGGTGTTCGAGCGGGAGGGCGTGCGGGCGGACTTCTGACCGGCGGGAGCGAGGCCCGTACCGCCGACTGCTCCCTCCGTTCCCCCGGCGCTCCGCCGCGGCGCGGCGGACCCGAGAGGCCAGGACCCGGGGCGTCCGACGGCCAGGCCGAAGCGACCCTGTGGAACTGGGGCAACGGCGGCTGCGCGACGATCCCCGCCGGCATCGCCAACCAGGAGCAGGCCGCCCTGACGACGGCCTCCTGCGCGGAGGACGACCTCCAGCGGTTCTCCATCTACCGCGACGTACCCGGCAGTTCGAAGATCGGCCTCCAGGACAAGTACACCGGTTCCATGACGGGCCACGACCGGTACGCGGACGGTGAGTACATCCGCCAGTACTCCAGCGGACGGCAGGACGGAACGGGCACATACACGCTGACCGCAGTCTGACGCCGCCACCCGCGTGCGGCGGAAGAGGGCCGGGGCCACATGTTGTCGACGTGCGCGGCCGGCCAACGGATCGACCGAGGGGCAGGCGGCCCCCACAGCTCCTTCGTCCGCGCCTCGCCGCGGCGTCCTGGCCGACACGGCGTCATGACCCCTTGGTCAAGGCGCTGACCGCCGCCCACGCTTCGCTGGTCAGCCGGTACTGTCGGAAGGACACGCCGTCGTAGGTCACCTCGCCGTCGGGGGCGAAGCCCAGCCGCGCGACGGCGCGGGTCGGGCTCCGCGTGAAGGGCAGCGCGATGACCACAGCGTCGAGGCCGAATTCGTCGAATCCCCGATCCAGCGCCTTCCGGGCGATGTCGGCTCCACGACCCCAGTAGTCCGGCAGGACCACGAGCGCGAAGTCAGCCCCGGCGTCCTCGGCCTGGAAGCCGCCCCAGCCGGCGAACACGCCGTCGACGAGGACCGCCCACGGCCCGTAGCCGTTCGCGTCCCATTGGGCGTCCTTGGCCCGAACCCACTCGATCGTTGTCTGCTCGTCGAAATCCCCCGCCAACGGCATGTGCCGAGTGTTGCGCGGCTCATTCAGCAGGGCCATGATCGCAGGGAGCGACACCTCGGTCAGACGGACGAACTCGATCACTGGCGCGGCACTCCTCTGTACCCTGGGCGGTCGGCTACTCCATGACAGTGTCGACGACGACCGCGCCGCTGACGAGCCGTTGCCCCCGCTGTTGCCGGACCTGGTGGTCAGGGCGACGCCCTGCTCGCGCAGGATCCGCCGGTTCCGCCTCACCGACGCCGCCGGAATCCTGAGCGTCAACGGGTCGTTCCTCAAGGGGTTTCGTGACAGGCCACGGGGCGCCGACGGTGGCGCAGTTCGGCTTCGGTGGCACCGAACGACTTGGCGCCCGCAGCGGGAACGAGCGGGTGCCATGAGCGCCGGGTGGAGGCCCGGACGTGGAGCCGGGTCGGGGTCGGGCCGGGCGGGTCGGGGGTTTGTCCGGTGGCGAGGGCCACGAGCAGGTCCACGGCCCGCTCGATGCCTGTTCGTGGTGACAGAGAGAGCGTCGTGACGCCCACTGTCTCGTACGACGGGTCCTCGCTGGCGCAGGCGACCAGGAGGTCCCCGGGCACCCGCAGACCGCGCGCGACGGCCTCTGCCAGCGCTGCCCTGCCGGTCCCGTCGAAGATGCCGTAGACCGCGTCGGCGCCCTGGTCGATCAGGGCGCGTACGGCTGCACGGCCCTCCGGGTCGCGGTGTCCGGCGTACGCGATGAGCGCGGGGCTGGGTGTCGCGGCCCGGTACGCGGCGACGACGGCGGCCGTGTAGTAGTCCTCGCCGGGCCCCGCGACGAGGCCGGGCCGGCGGGCTCCGGCCGCCGCCAGGTGTGCCAGTACCGAGGTCACCGCCGCGGTGTGGTCGTTGTCCACCCACAGGTCACCGGGGCGTGGGTCGACCGGACGGCCGTCGAAGACGACCGGGACGCCGCGGGCCCGCAGCGCGGCCCGCACCGGGTCGCCGGCCGGGCTGTCGACCAGGAGCACTCCGTCCACGGCCAGTGCCTGCCAGGCGCCGCCGGTGGGCAGCACGGTCAGCGCGTAGCCGTGGGCCAGCGCGGCGGCGGTGGCGGCGGTGATCACATCCGCGTAGTAGGCGACCTCGGCATAGTTCCAGATCTGGTCGAAGTAGGTGGTGACGCCCAGGCCGAGGGTCTTGGTCCGGCCGGCGCGCAGCTGACGGGCGGCCGGGTGCGGCACGTAGCCGAGCGCGGCGGCGGCCGCCCGGACCCGGTCCCGGGTGCCCGGGGTCATCCGGCCGACACCGTTGAGCGCGTTGGAGGCGGTCGCGGTCGACACCTCCGCGGCCCGCGCCACGTCGCCGATCGTGATGCGCATGGCGGCGATGCTACGGAATCCGGGGCTGTGCCTCTCTGGAACTGCGGAAATCCTCGGTCCGACCAGGGTGGTGGTTAATGGATTAACCACCCAGGGTCCCGTCTCGAGGCATTCGACGGAAGGGGACCTCCATGAGACTTCACAAAGGGCTGGCCGCGCTGGGAGCGGCGGCGGTCGTGGTGGCGACGGCAGCTCCGGGCGGAGCTGCCGCCCGGGTCCGGGCCGACCTGGTGCTGTGGCACGGCTCGATCGTCCCCGTGACCGGCCGGCCCGCCCAGGCCGTCGCTCTCCGGAACGGCACGATCGTCTACGTCGGCTCGGACCGGGGCGTACGGCGCTACCTGGGAGCGCACGCCAAGGTCGTCGACCTGCACGGCCGGTCGGTGCTGCCCGGCATCGAGGACGGCCACATCCACCTCGAACCGAAGCTGCCGACCTGCGACCTCGACTACGCGGCGCTGACCGTCGCGCAGACCCAGGCCCGGATCCAGGCGTGCCTGGACACCACCGGCACCAAGGAGCCGGACGGCTGGCTGCGGGTCACCAACTGGGACCTGCAGTCGATGAAGCCGGCAGGCACCACACCCCGGCGGCAGATGCTGGACGCGCTGCGGACCAAGCGGCCGGTCTTCATCCAGTCCGACGACGGCCACAATGCCTGGGTCAACAGCCGCGCCCTCGCACTGGCGCACATCACCAAGGCCACCAAGGACCCGCAGGGCGGCCAGATCGTCCGGGACGCCTCGGGCGAGCCCACCGGGTATCTGAAGGAGGAACCGGCGATGGAGCTGGTCTCCCGGGTGATCCCGCCGGCGCCCCTGGTGGAACAGGTGGCCGGACTGCGGCAGACACTGCGCACCGTCACCGCCGCCGGGCTCACGGCCTACGCCCCGCAGCTGCTCGGCGAGGACTCGCTGCCGGCCTGGAAATACCTCGCCGACCGGCACGAGATCCCCGGCCTGGCGGTCGGCTCGCTCGCCGTGGACCCGACCGCGGCGGCCAGGGACCTGCCCGGGACGCTGCGCCGGCTGGCCGCGCTCAAGAAGAAGTACGAGGGCCCGAACTTCCGGATCGCGTCGGTCGGGGAGATCTTTGCCGACGGCGTCGTGGAGTATCCGGCGCAGACCGCCCGGCTGCTCAAGCCGTACCTGGTCAAGAAGAACGGGAAGTGGGTGCCCGGCCCGAGCCGCGGTCCGCTGCGGGTCTCCCAGGCCGACCTGGATCAGGTGACCGCCGCGCTGGACAAGGCCGGCTGGCAGGTGCAGATTCACGCGATCGGCGACGGGGCGGCCCGGGAGTCGCTCGACGCCTTCGCCTACGCCCGCCAGGTCAACGGCCCCACCGGGCGCAGGCACATCATCGCCCACGACCAGCTGGTGGACCCGGCCGACTACGCCCGCTACGGCCGGCTCGGCATCGTCGCGGCGATGGCCGCCCAGTGGGCCGAGAAGGATCCTTACACCATGGACGCGCTCAAGCCGTACCTCGGACACGTGCGCTGGCACCGGATGTATCCGATCAAGTCACTGTGGCGGGCCGGCGCGGTGGTGGACAACGGCAGCGACTACCCGGTCGACGCGCTCGATCCGATGCGCCAGATCGAGGCCGCGGTCACCCGGACCACCGAGGACACCGGCGGCGTCGCCGCCTACACCGGGCCACTCGGCCCGCAGGAGCGGATCACTCCGGCACAGTCGCTGCGGATGCACACCCTCAACACCGCCTACCAGCTCCACCTGGACAAAGTCGCAGGCTCGATCAGCGTCGGCAAGCGCGCCGACCTGATCATCCTCGACCACGACCTGCGCAAGCTCCCGATCACCGCCTATAGCGACGTCAAGGTCACCACGACCATCCTCAACGGCCGCATCTGGCAGTGACGGCGAAGGCCCGCCCCAACGCACAGGTGGGCCGGCGCACGTCCACCTCGTCGTAGTCCACAAGTCCGGCTGCGCCGCAGCAGATCGAGAGTCGGCGCCGCCCTCGGCTCCGGCCGGGGCCGGCCATGGCGGGCCGGGGCCGCCGGGGTCGGCGGCGGCCCTCCCCGGTGCGGTGGACCTTCATCGGGTAGCCATCGGACAGCACCTCCCAAGTCACGTACAACGGACGCGAGAACGAGCACGGCCCCGGCCGCCCGCGCCGACGGGCGCTGTGAATTTCTCCGGGCGCCAAGGGGTTGGCGGCACGGGTTCACGTCCCTATCGTGTGAGCGAAACATGAGGACCCCTCACATTTAAGGAGCGGGACGATGCCCCTCGTGCACCCTCCGCGCCACAGGTTCAGATCCCTCTCGGTGGTCTTACTGCTTTTCACCGCGATGTCCCTGCTGCTCGGCCCCCTGCCCAGCAGCTCAGCAGCGGAGTCGAACTGGTGGGACCCGACCGCGCGGCCCACACCCGACTGGCAGATCGACGTCACGGGAGAGCCCTTCCACGGCACCGACGCCCAAGGGAACGTACGGGGCTTCGTCGACGCCCACGACCACATCATGGCCAACGAGGGTTTCGGCGGACGGCTGATCTGCGGCAAGCCGTTCTCGGAGCAGGGCGTCGCCGACGCGCTCAAGGACTGCCCGGAGCACTATCCCGACGGCTCGCTCGCCGTCTTCGACATGATCACCAAGGGCGGGGACGGCCGGCACGACCCCGTCGGATGGCCGACGTTCAAGGACTGGCCCGCGCACGACTCGCTGACACACCAGCAGAACTACTACGCCGGGATCGAGCGGGCCTGGCGTGCAGGTCAGCGGATTCTGGTCAACGACCTCGTCACCAACGGCGTGATCTGCTCGGTCTACTTCTTCAAGGATCGTGGCTGCGACGAGATGACCGCCATCCGGCTGGAGGCGAAGAAGACGTACGACATGCAGGCCTACATCGACAAGATGTACGGAGGCCCGGGCAAGGGCTGGTTCCGGATCGTCACCGACAGCGCACAGGCCCGCGACGTCATCAAGCAGGGCAAGCTGGCCGTCGTCCTCGGAGTCGAGACCTCCGAGCCGTTCGGCTGCAAGCAGGTCCTGGACCACGCCCAGTGCGACAAGGCCGACATCGACCGCGGCCTCGACGAGCTGTACGGGCTCGGCGTGCGCAGCATGTTCCTGTGCCACAAGTTCGACAACGCCCTGTGCGGGGTGCGTTTCGACTCCGGCGCTCTCGGCACGGCCATCAACGTCGGCCAGTTCCTGTCGACCGGCACCTTCTGGAAGACGGAGGCCTGCCGCGGCCCGGAGCACGACAACCCCATCGGCAACGCGACGGCAGCGCAGGCGGAGAAGGAGCTCCCGAAGGGCGTGTCCGTCCCGACGTACGCCTCGGGCGCGCAGTGCAACACCCGCGGTCTGACCGACCTGGGTGCGTACGCGGTGCGCGGCATGATGCAGCGTCACATGATGCTGGAGCTGGACCACATGAGCGTCAAGGCCGCCGACCAGGCATTCGACATCCTGGAGTCGGACGCGTACCCGGGCGCCCTGTCCTCGCACAGCTGGATGGACGCGGGCTGGACGGAACGGCTCTACAGGCTCGGCGGGTTCGCCTCCTCGTACATGAGCGGTTCCGGGAGCTTCAGCGCGGACGCCACCGACAAGGCGGCACTGCGCGCGAAGTACCACGTCGGCCTCGGCTACGGCACCGACATGAACGGTGTCGGCGGCTGGCCGGGCCCGCGCGGCGCCGACGTCCCGAACCCGGTGAAGTACCCCTTCCGCAGCGCGGACGGCGGCTCACTCATCGACAAACAGACCACGGGGCAACGGACCTGGGACGTCAACACGGACGGCGCCGCGCACTACGGGATGGTCCCTGACTGGATCGAGGACATCCGGATCGTCGGCGGCCAGGAGGTCGTGGACGCGCTCTTCTCCGGCGCCGAGTCCTACCTGCGCACCTGGGGAAGGACCGAGAAGCACTCGGCCGGCGTCAACCTGGCTGCGCATGCGGCGACTTCGGCCTCTTCCTCGGAGTGGTGGAACCCGGTCGAGAGCTTCGCGTCCGGCAGGGCCGTCGACGGTGACATCGGTACCCGCTGGGCCAGTGAGTGGACCGACGACCAGTGGCTGCGGATCGACCTCGGCTCAGTGAAGCCGGTCGGCCGCGTCACCCTCGACTGGCAGGCGGCGTACGCGAAGTCGTACCGCGTCGAACTGTCGGACAACGGCACGGACTGGAGGACGGCGTGGGCCACGACGGCCGCTGACGGTGGTCTTGACACCGCCCGGTTCGCCACGACCCAGGCGCGCTACGTACGCGTGAAGGGCCTGGAACGCGGCACCAAGTGGGGCTATTCACTGCGCGAGGTCGGCGTCTACGGCGACTGAGGCGCGGCGTTCAGGGCCGGGGCCGGGCGGAACAGCTCTCCTGATCCGCCCGGCCCCGGCCGATGACCGACCAGGAACAAGGAACCACGTGATCACTCATCACCCCGAAGCCCGCCTCTGGTTGCTGAGCACTCCCGGCAGCTCCTACGCCTTCCGCCTCGACCCCGCCGACGTCCCCCGGCACGTGCACTGGGGACGGCCATTGACCCTGGAGCAGGCCGTCGCGGTCGCGGCCGACCTGCCCGCCGAGGACCCCGGCGGCGACGACCCCGGCGGCGAGGAGTACGCCGTCGAGGGCGGCCTGCGGTTCGGGACGCCGTCGCTGACCGTCCGGTTCGACGACGGCGTCCGCGGCTTCGCGTGGCGGTACGTCTCCCACACGGTCGAGGGCGATCTGCTCACACTCTCGTTCACCGACCGCGTCCGCCGCCTCGGCCTCGACCTCAACTACCGGCTGCGGGACGGCCACGACCAGATCGAGCGGTGGGCCGTCCTGACCGCCCACGAAGCGGTGGACGTGTTGCGATGCGACTCCGCCGCCTGGACGCTGCCCGCCCGCGACGACTACCGGGTCAGCCACGTGGTGGGCGAATGGGGCCGGGAGTTCCAGCTCCGTCGCGACCGCGTCGCCGTCGGGGAGACCGTGTTCACCAGCCGCCTCGGCATCACCGGACCGCACGCCGGGCCCTGGCTGATGCTCGACGCGCACGACGCGTCCGAGGAGCACGGCGAGGTGTGGAGCGCGTCCCTGGCCTGGAGCGGCAGCCGCCGGATCACCCTGCGCCGCGACCCGTACGGCCGCGCCTCCTGGACCGGCGGCTTCGGGCACGAGGGCCTGGTCTGGAAGCTGTGCGCCGGTGAGCAGTTGGAGACTCCCGTCTTCACCGGCCTCTACGTCCCCGACGGCTTCGGCGGCACCAGCCGCCGCTGGCACTCCTACGTCGAACGACACGTGCTGCCTGCCCGCCCCGCCGAGCGTCCGCTGATCTTCAACTCGTGGGAGGCGACCGAGTTCGACATCAGCGAACGACAGCAGCGCCGGCTGGCCGAGTCGGCCGCGGACATCGGTGTCGAGGTCTTCGTCGTGGACGACGCCTGGTTCGGCGCCCGCACCGGCGACACGGCAGGGCTCGGCGACTGGTGGCCGAACCCCGACCGCTTCCCGAACGGCCTCGGCCCGCTCGCCGACCACGTCCGCGCGCTCGGCATGGGGTTCGGCCTGTGGGTCGAACCCGAGGCGGTCAACCCCGACAGCGACCTCTTCCGTACGCGCCCAGACTGGGTCCTGCACCAGGAGGGCCGCGCCCGTACGCAGCGCCGCAACCAGCACGTACTGGACTTCGCCCGCCGCGACGTCCGGGAATGGGCGGTCGAATGGCTGGTCAGGACCGTCACCGAGCTGGACGTGGCGTTCCTCAAGTGGGACATGAACCGGCCTTTCAGCGAGGCCGGTCGGCCCGGCGCCGCCGACCCCGACCGGGTCTGGATCGAGCACACGCGGGGGGTCTACGAGGTGATGGACCGGCTGCGTGCCGCCCGCCCCGGCCTGTACCTGGAGTCGTGCGCGGGCGGCGGGGGCCGGGCCGACCTGGGCGTGCTGGCCCGCGCCGACCAGGTCTGGACGTCGGACAACACCGACGCCGCCGACCGGGTCGCGATCCAGCACGGCCACGGACAGACGCTGCCCGCCCGGACGATGGGCGCCTGGGTCACCGACAGCCCGAACCGCCACACCGCCCGCTCGGCCCCGATCCGGTACCGCTTCCACGTCTCGATGGCAGGGGCGCTGGGCATCGGCGGCGACCTGCGGAGGTGGAGCGAGGAGGATCTCGCCTGGGCCCGGATGCTGGTGGGGCAGTACAAGCGGATCCGGCCCGTGGTGCACGGCGGCGTCCAGTACCGCCTTGAGCACGACGCCGTGCAGTACCTCACGGACGACGAGATCGTCGTCTTCCAGTTCCAGCCGTCCGCGCTGACACGCTCGGTCTCTCGTACGCGGCTGAAGGGCCTCGACCCCGATGCCCGCTACCGGGACGAGGCCACCGGTGCCGTCCACGAGGGCGCCGTCCTGCTCGCCCATGGTCTCGCGCCCTTGCCGGCCTTCGACTGCACGAGCGAGCTCGTCCACCTCAGGAAGGTGCCCCGATGAGCCTCGCCCCGGAGCGGCCGCAGGCCCTCAGGGAACCGGCCCGCAAGGTCGGCTCCGGCTGGATCGTTCTGTTCGTCCTGGCCAACGTCGGGGTGTTCCTCCCGATGCAGGTACCGACCACGTTCCTGATGCCGGAGCAGATCGCCGAGATCGACCCGGTGGGCAAGGTCGGCAGCTACGCCTGGGTCAGCGTGATGGGTGCCGTCTCGGGGATCGTCATCGCACCGCTGGCCGGCGCGCTGAGCGACCGCACCACGAGCCGGTTCGGCCGCCGCAGGCCATGGCTGGTCGCAGGCTCGCTGGCCTGCATGGCGGCGCTGGTCGGCACCGGCCTGCAGACGACGGTCATCGGGGTCGCGATCGGTTCCCTCGTCCTGTCCGCCTCCTTCATGGTCATCGGTGCCGGGCTCTCCCCCGTGGTGCCCGACCAGGTCCCCGTGGAGCAGCGCGGCGTGGTGCTCGGCTGGGCCATGGTCCCGCAGGCAGGCGGCCTGATCGGGGGCGGGTTGCTGATCGGCCTCGTCACGGGGTTCCCCGCGCAATACCTGCTGATGGGCGTACTACCGCTGCTGATCCTGCTGTTCGCGTTCAGGATGCAGGACCCGCCGCTCTCCCTCCAGGACCGCGACCCGTTCTCACTGCGTACCTTCCTGCGCGGCTACCGGATCAGTCCGCGCGCGCATCCCGACTTCGTCTGGGCGATGAGCTCGCGGTTCATCATGGGCCTCGGCTACGGGACGGGCACGCTCTATCTGCCGTACTTCCTCGAAGACGTCCTGCACTACATGCGGTTGTTCCCCGGCCGGTCCACGGAGGACGGCCTGCTCATCGTGATCGGGGTCAACTGCGTGGCCACGATCTCGACGGTCGTGTTCAGCGGCTGGCTCTCCGACCGGCTGGGCAAGCGGCGCATGCTCGTCTTCGCCGGCGGCGCCACGATGGCCGTCGCCGCGATCCCGCTCGCGCTGTGGCCCACGTGGAGCGTGACGCTGGTCGCGGCCGTCGTCCTGGGCCTGGGCTACGGCGTCTACTTGGCTGTCGACACCGCCCTGGTCACCGAGGTGCTCCCCGCCTCGGCGGATCGCGGCAAGGACATGGCCCTGGCCAACCTGATGACTTCCTTGCCGTACGTCCTGGTTCCGCCCATCGCCTCGGTCGTGCTGGGAAGTCTCGGCGGTTACCGCTCGCTGTTCCTCTGCTCTGCGGCCCTGTCCCTCGTGGGCGCGGCCATGGTCTGGAAGGTCAAGGGCGTTCCCTGAGCCGGTCGGTGAGGTAACTGTTGAGGAGGTGCTTGCACTCGGCGATCAGCCGGGCATCGCCCTGCGGATCGGTGGCGAACGCGAGCTTCAGCACGCTGTCCGCGCATTCCAGGGCCACGCGCACGGCGATCTCGGACTCGGCATCGTCCTGGCCGCCTGTCAGCGAGGAGGTCAGGGAGCGGAGCCGTCCGGCGACCGCGGTGTTGTTGTCCCGGGTGGGCTCCAGGACATGGTCTTCGCCCACCGCGCCGAAGTCGACCACGCCGAACCCGGGGATCGTGCGGCGCATGGTGACGAACTCGTCGACCGTCACCTCCACGATGCCCGCCACACCGTCGGGCTCCTCACGTTCGATACGGCCCGCGACCCGCGCCATGAAGGACTCCAGATTGCGGGCGGCGAGCGCGCCAATCAGCCCTTCCTTGTCGGAGAAGAACTGGTAGAGGGTGCCGATGGGCACGCCGGCCCGGCGGGCCACCTCCTTGGTGGTCAGCGCGGCGTAGCCGACCTCGTCCAGGAGTTGGGCGCAGGCGTCGATCAGACGCTCGAACCGTTCGGCGCTGCGCTTTTGGACGGGCAGCTTGCGCAGCGGCCCGGCGTCGCGGTCTTGATTCACGCTTCCATCATCCCATCCAAGCCATTAACGTGAGCCCTGCTCATGTTCTCAGGAGGTCAGACGTGCCACTGAACCATCTCCCCGCCGACTTCGTCTGGGGCGCCTCGACCGCCTCGTACCAGATCGAGGGCGCCACCGAAGAGGACGGCCGCGGGCCGTCGGTGTGGGACACCTTCGCCGCCCGGCCGGGCTCGGTCCGCGACGGGCACACCGGCGACGTGGCCTGCGACCACTACCACCGGTACGAGGAGGATCTCGCGCTGATGACCGAGGCGGGCCTCACCGGGTACCGCTTCTCGATCGCCTGGCCCCGGATCCGGCCGACCGGCAGGGGCCCGGTCAACGCGCGGGGCCTGGACTTCTACGACCGCCTGGTCGACGGGCTGCTGGCACGCGGCGTCGAGCCCGTCCCGACCCTCTACCACTGGGACCTGCCCCAGGCCCTGGAGGACGACGGCGGCTGGCTGAGCCGCGACACCGCGTACCGTTTCGCCGAGTACGCGGGCATCGTCGCCGATCGGCTCGGCGACCGCGTCCAGAAGTGGATCACGCTCAACGAGCCTTTCGTCCACACGGTGTTCGGCTACGGCCTCGGCACCCACGCGCCCGGCCGCGCCCTGTTCCTTGACTGCCTTCCGGCCGCCCACCACCAACTCCTCGGCCATGGGCTGGCGTCGGTGGAGCTGCGGGCGCGCGGCCTGAAGGTGGTGATCGCCAACAACTGCACCCCGGTCTGGCCCGCGTCGGACGATCCCGCGGACCTCGCCGCCGCGCAGGCCTACGACGCCTTGCACAACCGGCTGTTCAACGACCCGGTCCTCATGGGCGGTTACCCCGATCTGTCGGCCTTCGGAGCGGACGCCTCACTCGGCGGCTCCGTCCGGGACGGTGACCTCGACCTGATCTCGGCCCCGTTGGACGCGCTCGGCATCAACTACTACAACCCCAGCCGGATCCAGGCACCCGGCTCCGAGGGGCTGCCCTTCGAGGAGGCTCCCATCGAGGGCTTCCGCCGCACCGCCTTCGGCTGGCCCGTCGTCCCCGATGGCCTTCGGGAACTGCTCGTCGGCCTCAAGGAGCGCTACCCGGCGCTCCCGCCCGTCTACATCACCGAGAACGGCTGCTCGGTCGAAGACGTCGTCGGTGCGGACGGCACCGTCCAGGACCTCGACCGTATCGACTACTTGGACACCCACCTCCAGGCCGTCGACGCGGCCGTGGCCCAAGGCGTCGACGTACGGGGCTACTTCACCTGGACGCTGATCGACAACTTCGAATGGGCCGAGGGCTTCCACCAGCGTTTCGGCCTCGTCCACGTCGACCACGACACCCAGCTCCGCACTCCGAAGGCGTCCTTCGCCTGGTATCGCGACCTCATCCGCAGCCACCGGACGACCGCATGACCTGGCGCAACCGGGCAGGAAACGCCGCGGCCGGGTCGCCGTGGCGCCCGGCGTCCAATTGCGCCTCGACCGCACGGACGGCCGGTGAGCCGCCGACCGGGCGAGCAGACCCGCCGCGGTCGAGGCCGGGATGCCGCTGCGCAAGCTCGGTCCGCTCCTCGCCGAGCACAGCCTCGCTCTGGAGATCGTGGGGGACATCGACCGGCAGACCATCTCCGGTGCGATCTCCACCGGGACGCACCGCTCGGGCCTGCGGTACCGCGTGATCGCCACGCGGGTCAGGGCGTTGCGCCTGGTCCTCGCGCACGGGGCGGGGGTCGACTGCTCCGCCGCCGAAGCCTCTTCGCCCATGACCACCTCGACCGCGTTCTTGGCCGCGCGCCGGACGCGTCCCGCTCGTGACCACGGTGTCGACCCAGTGAAGGACGTGTTCATGCGCAACAGCAGAGTCTCAATTCCCGGTCTGCGAGTGCTGGTTGCCGCCACGGCGCTGATGGCGGCGGTCACCATGCCGTCGTCCGCCGCAGCCTCCGCCCCGTCGAACGTGGACCTGGTCAACCCGTTCATCGGCACGTCGGGCGCGAGCGACTCCGAGTACGGAGGGATGATCCCGAGTACCGCCCCGCCGTTCGCCATGACCCGCTGGTCGCCGATGACCCGGCAGAACTACGTCAGCCGCACCCCGTACCGCTACGACGACACGAAGATCAGCGGCTTCATCGGCACCCACCAGCCGGCGATCTGGATGGGCGACTCCGGCTATGTGACGGCCATGCCCGGAGTCGACACGGTGAAGACGGCACCCGACGAGCGGGCGCTGCCGTTCAGCCACGCCGACGAGCACGCCGCGCCCGACCGCTATTCGGTCCGGATGCAGGCGGGTTCGGGGCGGACGCTGACGACTGAACTGACCGGGACGTCGCGCGTGGGCCTGCTGCGGACGTCGTATCCGGCGGACGCGGACACCAACTTCGTGGTGCAGGCGACCCGTTCGGGCATCACCGGTGACGTGCACGTGGATCCCGCCGCCCGGGAAATCACCGGCTACAACCCGGACCGGCAGGACAGCAACCTCGGCCCGTTCAAGGCGTCGCGCTTCAAGGGCTACTTCGTCGCCCGTTTCGACACCGCCTTCGACAGCTTCGGCACCGCCACCGGCGCGGCTCTGCACGAGCACCAGAACGATCGCACGGACGGCGACCTGTCCGCGTACGTACGCTTCCCCGCGGGCACCCGGACCGTCCAGGTGCGCATCGCGACGTCCTTCATCTCACTGCGGCAGGCACGCGCCGATCTGGCCGCCGAGGCCCCCGACGACCGGACCTTCGAGCAGGTCGCCGCCACGACCCGGGCACAGTGGAACAGCAAGCTGAACCGGGTCCGCCTGCGCGGCGCGACCCCGGACCAGCAGGCCGTCTTCTACACGTCGATGTACCACGCCCTGCAGTACCCGTCGGAGAACTCCGAACACGGCCGCTACTACAGCGCGTACGACGACAGGGTCCACCGCGGTGTGAGCTACACCGGCTACTCCCTGTGGGACACCTACCGCGCCGAGAACGCCTTCCTGACGCTCTTCGCCCCCGAACGCATCGACGGAATGGTCACGTCGATGCTGCACGACTACCGTGAGGGCGGCTGGCTGCCCATGTGGAAGAACCTCACCGAGACCAACATCATGGTCGGCACGAACGCCGACTCGGTGATCGCCGAGGACATCGCCAAGGGCTTCAAGGGCTTCGACCGCAAACTCGCGTACGAGGCGGTGTACAAGGACGCGATGACCCCGCCGGACAAGGACACCGAACTGCCCTACTACGACCGGGAAGAGGGCACACCGGTGGAGGCGCGTGCGGGCCTGACCTACTACAAGCAGAACGGCTGGGTCGCCGCGGACCGCACCGCCGAGTCCGCCTCCCGCACCCTGGACTACGCGTACGAGGACTCGGCGGTCGCCCGGATCGCCAAGGCGGTCGGCAGGAGCGGCGACGCCCAGATGTTCCTCGCGCGCAGTGCCGCCTACAAGAAGCTGTACGACCCGGCCACCGGATTCATGCGGCCCCGCAACCTCGACGGCTCATGGGGCGACGAGACTTACGCCTGGACCGAGGGCGACAAGTGGGTCTACACGCTGGACGCCCTGCACGACGTGCCGGGGCTGATCGACTTGATGGGCGGGAAGGCGAAGTTCGCGTCGTGGCTGGACGGTTATTTCGCGGGCGGCCACAACGACCACACCAATGAGCCGAGCCATCACGCCGCCTACCTGTACGACGACGCGGGTCAGCCGTGGAAGACGCAGGAACAGGTCCGTGCGATCGCCGCGACGAACTACTCGAACCGCACGGACGGCCTCAGCGGCAACGAGGACTGCGGGCAGATGTCCGCCTGGTACGTGCTGTCCTCGCTGGGCATCTACCCGGTCGATCCGGCGTCGGCGACGTACGCGGTGGGCAGCCCCTTCTTCGACCGGGCCGACATCCGCCTGCCCTCGGCTTCCCGCCCGTTGGTGATCACCGCCGACGGGGCGGCGAACCACCCGTACATCGCGTCCCTGTCCCGGAACGGCAAGCGCGTCGACCGGCCCGTGCTGAGCCACGCCGACCTCGTGCGGGGAGGCACGCTGCGCTTCAGGATGAGCGGCACGCCACAGAGCTGGGGCTCCTGACCGGGGAGGATCATGCTGTGCCGCCGCCGGGGTCGTCGTCGACGAAAGGGTCGTAGCGCCCCGTGAGCGCCCGTGCCGGGCGGGCGAGTCGTGCACCGCGACGATGAACACGGTTGCGGGAAGCGGTGGTTGGACTGCCGGGAGCAGTGGTTGAGCGGTGGGGAGCGCGCCGTCGCCGGGGCGGGTCGTCGCCGGGGCAGGCCATGGGCCCGTACGTCGTCGCACCGGTCCGTGGGCCTGCCCGCCCCCGTACCGCCGGCACCCGCGAAAGCCCGGTGGCGGTCAGCAGCCGACCGGGCCGTCGCCCTCGATGGTCATACGGGCCACATGGAGCGCGAGGTAGGACACCTCGTCCTCGCTCAGCCGCTCCCCCAGCCGCATCTCCACGATCGTCGCCAGCCGCTGCGCGGTGCGGGTGGCCTCCGGGTAGTGCTGGCGGATGCCCTTGCCTATCGTCGACTCCTGCCCCGCCAGCTGCCGGTGCTGCTGGATCCGTACGAAGAGGTAACGCACATGCGTGATGAAGCGCGCGGCGCTCATCGTCTCGCGGCCGGGGACCAGCCCGTACTCCTCGCGCACGACGGCCAGCATCTGTTCGATGACGCCGGTCATCGTGTAGGTGAAGGACAAGTCCCCCGATGCGAAGCCCGCGTTGACCAGGTGCAGCGTGAGCGCGGTGGCCTCGGACTCGTCCAGCTGCGGGTCCACGCGCTCGTTGATGGCCCTGAGCAGGCGCTGCGCGAGGGCGTACTCGGTGGCGTACAGGGTCTGGGCCTCGGCCCGCAGCGGGTACTCGACCACGACGCCCCGGGACGCCCGGTCCAGCGCGCCGGAGACATGGTCGGCGACCGCGATGGCGAGGATGGGGCGGGTGGACTCCCGGCCCTCGATGCCGACTTCGCTCAGCGCGATCACGACGGCCCTGAGGATCTCCTCGCCGATCAGCGAGAAGACCTCCGCGAGGTGATCGGGATCACGCCCGTCGGCCGGTACGAAGACGCGCACGATCAGCGCGGGGTCGATGGGTTTGCCCTGGCGTGAGCTGAAACCGATGCCGCGCCCGGTGACGATGACCTCCTGGCCCCTGTCGTCCCGGGCGAGTACCACGTTGTTGTTGAGGACGCGCAGCGCCTTCACCGCGGGCCAGCCTTTCCGTCCGTGGTGCGATCCTGTCCGATGATCTCGCATCGTCCGGCCTTCACGCGCCGCCCGCTCCCGGATCGGCGCGGCGCTCGCACGCGCCCCACCTGGGGATACGTGCGAGCGCCGGATGAATGAGGCGGTGGGGTCACCGCCGTACGGTCACCACGGGAGCGCCGACGGCGACCTCCTTCACGGGGTGCGGATCGACCGAGGCCAGGTCCGCGGTGTTGGTGACCGTCATGAGGGTGACGGTCGGGTGGTTCGCCGCGCGCACGGCGTCGAGGTCGACGTCGAGGAGGTGGTCGCCGACGGAGACCTTCTGGCCGGGCGCGGCCTTGACGTCGAAGCCTTCGCCCTTCATCTGCACCGTGTCGATGCCGACGTGGATGAGCACCTCGATACCGTCCTTGGTGAGGATGCCGACGGCGTGGCCGGTCTCGGTGATGGTGACGACCTCACCGTCGGCCGGGGAGAGGATGCGGCCGTCGGCCGGTTCGATGCCCACGCCGTCGCCGAGGGCGCGGGAGGCGAAGACCGGGTCCTGGATGTCGTCGAGGCCGATGACCCGGCCCGTGACCGGGGCCATCAGCTCGGTGCTCCTGCTGCGGCCGGTGGCGGCGCGGCCGGTGGCACCGCCGGTGGTGACAGCGCCGCCCGAGCCGTTGAGCGACGCCCCGCCGGCGGCGGCGCCGACGGGGACGAGCTCGCGTTCCTCGGTCTTGACGGACGCCGCGGCCGGGAGTTCCTCGCCCCTGGCGGCGGCCTCGGCGGCGTCACGCTCGGCGTTGGCCTCGGCCCGCTGCTCGGGGGTCATGTAGTCGGAGAAGTACACCAGTGCCATCGAGACAACGAAGGCCGCGACGATCGAGATGGCGTAGACGGGGATCGGGGAGAAGATCGGGATGGTCAGCGCCGAGGTGAAGGCGAAGGCCGAGGCGTCGACTCCGCCCAGCAGACCGATGGTGAGGCCGCCGACGAGGCAGCCGACGAGCATGCGCGGGTAGATCCGCTTGAAACGCAGGTGGATGCCGTAGAGGGAGGGCTCGGAGACACCGCCGAGGAGACCTGCGGCCAGGGCGCCGAGGGAGGTCTGGCGCATCTCCTTCTCACGGTGCCGGATCGACAGGAGCAGCACACCGGCGGTCGCGCCGAAGCAGGCGAAGTTCCAGGTGCCCATGGGGCCCTGGATGAAGTCGGAGCCGATGGTGCTGATGTTCTGGAGCATCAGGGCGTTCAACGGCCAGTGCAGACCCAGCGGCACCAGGAACGGGTACAGCAGCGGGATGATGATGGCGAAGACGATCGGCGCGTTTCCGTTCAGCCAGGACAGACCCGAGCCGAGGCCGTTGCCGGCCCAGATGCCGATGGGGCCGATGAGGAAGGCGGTGACCGGGATCATGATCAGCATGCTGAAGAACGGCACGAAGACGAGCTGGATGTTGTCCGGGAAGATGCGCTGGAGGCCCTTGTAGAGGAGGGCGAGCACGGCGACCATCACCAGCGGCACGAAGACCTGACCGCCGTAGTCGTTCAACTGCATCGTCAGGCCGAAGACCTTGGCCGTGCACTGCTCGGTGCCCAGCGTCTCGTTCGTCACGCAGCTCACGCCGGGGACCTTGGAGGCCGAACCGAGCATGCTCATGTAGTTCGGGGTCATCACGGCGGCCATCACCGTCGCGCCGAGCCACGGGTCGATCTTCAGCTTCTTGGCGGCGTTGTACGCGACCATGAGCGGCAGGAAGAACATCACCGATCGCCACATCGCGTCGACGAAGACCCACGTGGAGTCCTTGTCGGCGGCGCGCGTGTCGATGTACCCGAATGCCTCCAGCATGGAGGTGATCGCGATGATCAGCGACGCACCGAGCAGCACGCCCATGAGCGGGCGGAAGGAGTCCGAGAGGTACTCGAAGAAGTTGTCGAGCCAGGCGTAGCGCCCGCGGCTCTTGGCCCGTGCGTCCGCCTTGACCTCGGCGTCGGTCTTCGGACGGGCGGTGCCGCCCGCGCTCATCGAGGGCAGAGCCATGATGTCGGTGTAGACACCGGCCACGGCCCCGCCGATCACGATCTGGAACCGGTCGCCGGACTGCGGAACGGTGCCCATGACGCCCTTGGTGGCGTCCAGCGCGTCCTTGTCGACCTTGGTTGCGTCGTGGAGCTGGAATCGCAGCCGCGTGGCGCAGTGCGTGAGGCTCTCGATGTTCTTGGCTCCACCGACACCGCGGAGGATCTTCTCCGCCAGCGTCTGGGGGCCGGGCGCGTGTGTGTTCATGATGCTTCCTTGCATCCCTGGGCTCTTGCCAGTCCGTTTCGGTCCCGATCTCTCACACCGGATTCCTTGCAACAAAAAAGGCCCGGGGGGCGCATGGAGCGCCTCCCAGGCCTTGCCTCCCCTCAAGCGGTCCGCCGCCGTTGCATCGCACGAAGCGATGACGGTGTCGTCCTCGGGGAGTAACAATCCTGCGATCGAGATCGATCAAGAGCGACCTTAACACCGCAAAAGGGCCGGTGAACCGCACCGTGAAGAACCGATGACCTTGGTCCTGACGACCTGGGACCATCGCCCCGCGAGCCCCGCGAAGGGAGCGCCGCGAGCCCCGCGAGGGAAGCGCCCGCCGGTCCCGAAGGTGCGGCGCGGCTGTCAGCAAGTGCCGTCCGGCGCTTCACCGTTCGCGGGCTGGTGCGGGCTCGCGGCCCGACCATCCGGAAGCCCGGAGCCGTCGGTCGTCACCGAGCGCAGCAGGCGGTCCAGGTAGACGCGCAGCCTGGCGACCATGTCGTACGAGTCGGGGGCGAGCGCCCACTGGAGCTGGAGGCCGTCCATGACAGCGGCCAGTTCGGCGGCGATGCCCTCCGGGTCCGCGCCGGGCACCAGGTCACCTCGGTCGAGGGCCGCGCGCAGCGGGGCCGCCGTCGACTCGATGACGAAGGCGTAGCGGCGTACGAAGAACTCGCGGGCGGGGTGGCCGGGTGCGCCCGCCTCGGCGGCGAGGACGTTGAACATCTTGGTGCGGCCCGGCCGTTCGGTGTTGTGCGCGGCGAGTTCGAGGAGGATCCCGAACGCCTCGGCGGGGCTTTCGGGCGCCCGCGAGAAGAAGCGGGCCATGTCCTGCTCGTCGCTGTGGCGCAGGACGGAGACGAGGAGGTCCTCCTTGCTGCGGAAGTGGTGCAGGAGCCCGCCCTGGGTGATGCCGACGTCCTTGGCGATCCGGGCCAGTGAGGACGCGTGGAAGCCCCACCGCGCGAAGTGCTCGACGGCGGCGTCGAGGATGCGGGCGCGGCGTTCGTCGCCCACGGAGTAACTACCGCGGGCCGTTGATCCAGGGGCCTTCTGTCCCTTTTCTCGCTCCATGCGACCCACCGTATCCGAGCCTCAAGTCACCACTTGAGGCCCGACGGCGAAGCCACCCCGCGAATACCTAGCGCCTACTCGGTTTTCACTTCTACGGTGATTCCACCGGGTCGGCAAAGGAGCCGCCCCCGCCCCCTGGAGAGCCGCCATGGCCGCCATCCACGACATCGCGCCGGACGCCCGCGTCCCGGCCCCCTCCTCCCCCGAACCGCTGGAGCCCGCTTCCGGAAAGCTGGTCTTCGGCCTCGCCTTCGCCCAGTTCGGCGTCATGATGACCCTGCTCACGCCGGTGATGGTGACGCTCGCCCTGCGCGTGGCCCAGATCGTGCCCGAGGCGAACCGGGGCGCCGCCCTCGGCCAGGTCCTCTCGCTCGGCGCGATCCTCGCCATGATCACGAACCCGGTGGTCGGCGGCCTGTCCGACCGCACCACCTCGCGGCTCGGCCGCCGCAGGCCCTGGCTCGTCGGCGGCATGCTGGTCGCCCTCACCGGTCTTCTGGTCGTGGCGCTCGGCGGCAACGTGCCGCTGCTGATGCTCGGCTGGGCCCTCGCCCAGGTCGGCGGCAACGCGGCGATGACCGGAGTCACCGCCGGCATCCCCGACTTCGTGCCCGAGCGGCAGCGGGCCCGCGTCTCCGGCACTGTCGGCATGATGACCTCGCTGTCGATGATCGCGGGCAGCGGTCTGGCCAACGCGTTCAGCGCCAACCTCGCGCTCGCGTTCATCGTCCCCGCCCTGCTCGGTCTCGCCGGGGTCGTCACCCTGTGCGCGGTGATGAAGGACCGGCCTGCCCGGCGTGGCGCGTTCGCTCCGTACTCCCTCAAGGAGTTCCTGCGCAGCTTCTGGGTCAACCCCCGCAAGCACCCGGACTTCGCCTGGAACTTCGCGGGCCGCTTCCTGGTCTTCGTCGGCATCGCCTGTGTGACCTCGTACCAGACGTACTTCCTCATGGACCGGCTCGGCTACCAGGACGGTGAGGTCGCCGCCAAGCAGTTCGTCGGCACCATCGCCATGGTCGGCGCGGTCGTCGTCGGCTCGCTCATCGGCGGGCAGCTCTCCGACCGCTCGGGGCGGCGCAAGCCGTACGTCCTCGGCGCCTCGCTGCTCATCGCGGGCGGGCTGACGCTGATCGCGACGGCGCACTCCTTCCCCCTCTTCCTGACGGCCCTCGTGGTCTTCGGGCTCGGTCAGGGCCTGTACCTGTCGGTGGACGTGGCGCTCGCCGCGGCGGTCCTCCCCAACCCCGACGAGGCCGCCAAGGACATGGGCGTCCTCAACATCGGCAACGCGCTCCCCCAGTCCCTCGTCCCGATCGTCGCCCCCGCGTTCCTCGCCATCGGCGGCGGCACCGGCAACTACGGGGCCCTGTTCCTCTTCGGCGGCTGCGCCTGCGTGCTCGGCGCGTTCGCCGTCCAGTTCATCCGCAGCGTCAAGTAAGGCTACTTATCATGCAGTTCACCGTGCGCAACGAAGGCCACCCGTACCAGAACCCGGAGCTCTCGACCGAGCAGCGGGTCGCGGACCTCATCTCCCGGATGACGGTCGCGGAGAAAGCCGGCCAGCTCTTCCACACCATGCTCGCCATGCACCCGGACGGCGGCACCGTCGAGGACGGCGACCCGGGCATGGTCCCCCTGAGCACCACGGGCATGGTCCAGGGCCGGCACATGACCCACTTCAACCTCCTGGGCACGTACGAGCCCGCGGCCATGGCCCGCTGGCAGAACACCGTCCAGGCGATGGCCGCCGACACCCGCCTCGGCATCCCCGTCACTCTGTCGACGGACCCGCGCCACGCCTTCACGGACAACGCGGGCGCCTCCTTCAACGCGGGCGCGTTCAGCGCCTGGCCCGAGCCGCTGGGCCTGGCCGCCCTGCGCGACCCGAAGCTGGTTCTCGACTTCGCGGACACCGTCCGCCGCGAGTACCTGGCCGTCGGCTTCCGCGTCGCCCTGCACCCCCAGATCGACCTGGCGACAGAACCGCGCTGGTCCCGGCAGAGCGGCACGTTCGGCTCGGACGCGGCCCTCACCTCACAGCTCGTACGGGCCTACGTGCAGGGTCTGCAAGGAGCCGAACTGGGCCGTACCTCGGTGGCGGCGATGGTCAAGCACTTCCCCGGCGGCGGCCCCCAGAAGGACGGCGAGGACCCGCACTTCCCGCACGGCAAGGAGCAGGTCTACCGGGGCGACATGCGCGACCTGCACCTCGAACCCTTCAAGGCCGCCATCGCCGCGGGCTGCGCGCAGATGATGCCGTACTACGGGCAGCCGATCGGCACCGACTGGGAAGAGGTCGGCTTCGGCTTCAACCGCGGAGTCGTCCAGGGCCTGCTGCGCGAGCGGCTCGGTTTCGACGGGATCGTCTGCACGGACTGGGGCCTGATCTCCGACGCGGAGATCTTCGGTGAGCACCACGAGGCTCGCGCGTGGGGTCTGGAACATCTCACCGAGAGCGAGCGGGCGGCGCGTGTCCTCGACGCGGGCTGCGACCAGTTCGGCGGCGAGGCCCGCCCCGAACTCGTCGTGGAACTGGTCGAGTCGGGCCGGATCCCGGAGCGGCGCCTGGACGAGTCGCTGCGCCGCGTCCTCACGCAGAAGTTCGCCCTCGGTCTCTTCGACGACCCGTACGTCGACGAGGACCGGGCCGCCGAGACCGTCGGCCGCGCGGACTTCGCGGAAGCCGGGGCGCGGGCCCAGCGGCGCTCCCTGACGCTGCTGCAGAACACGCGCCACGTCCTGCCTCTGAGGGGGCGCCCCAAGCTGTACGTCGAGAACATGTCCGGTGAAGTGGCGGGCACGTACGCGGAGTTGGCGCCGACTCCGGCCGAAGCGGAGGTAGCCGTGCTGCGCCTGCGCACGCCGTACGAGGCACGGGACAACAAGTTCGAGTCGTTCTTCCACTCGGGAAGCCTGGAGTTCTCCGAAGCCGACCTGAAGCCGATCCTGGATCTTCTGGAGACGGTGCCCACGGTGGTCTGCGTCAATCTGGAGCGGGCGGCGGTGATCCCCGAGATCGCGGAGCGCGCGGTGGCCCTGATCGCGGACTACGGGGCGAGCGACGAGGCCCTGCTCGACATCGTGTTCGGCCGCGCCAGGCCCGAGGGCCGCCTCCCCTTCGAACTCCCCCGTTCCATGGCGGCGGTGGCAGCCTCCCGCCCCGACGTCCCGAACGACACGGAGGACCCCCTCTTCCCGTACGGGGCGGGCCTGAGCCTGTAACGCCTCACGATCCGAGCACTTCTTGTTCTGGAAGATGCGCCGGCTCCGGGCTTCGGTGAGCGCGTCGGCCTGCCGGTGGAGTTTTTACCGGCAGGCCGAGGCACGGGCGGAGCCGAAGCGGCTCTCGGTCAGGGGAGTTGCTGCCCGTCCCGGACGAAGAGGCGGCCCAGCTTGCCGTATTCGGTCTCGATGCCTTGCAGGACGTCTTCTGCGGTCACTGCCCGCCCCCCGGCGGCGGCTGCGAATGCCGCGCTTTCCACGCAGGAGCGGATACTGCCGCCCGCCAGGTCGTAGGTCTGGGCGAGCCGTACGACGGGGAGGTCAGTCGGTGCCGCATCGCCGAGGTAGGAGCGCCACAGCGAGGCCCTCACCTCCGGGCCGGGGCTCTCGAAGTGGACCACCTCGTCGAGACGGCGGGTGAAGGCCGTGTCGATGTTGGTGCGCAGGTTCGTGGTGAGGATCGCGAGGCCGCTGAAGGACTCGAGGCGCTGGAGCAGGTATCCGCTCTGTGCGTTGGCGTGCCGGTCGTTGGAACCCCTCACCTCGCTCCGCTTGGCGAACATCGCATCCGCCTCGTCGAAGAGGAGGACGACATCCAGGTTCTCCGCGGCGGAGAAGATGCGTTCGAGGTTCTTCTCGGTCTCGCCGATGTACTTCGACACGACGGACGGGAGACTCACGGCGTACAGCTCGACCCCCAGTTCACGGGCCACCGCCTCCGCCGCCATGGTCTTGCCTGTCCCGGACTCCCCCGCGAACAGGGCCGCCGTGCCCCGCCCGCGGCCGCCTCCTTTCCGCAGCTCCCACTGGCGGAACACCGACTCGCGGTGGCGCACCCGGGCCACGAGCATGTCCAGGCGTGCCGCCACCGCGGCCGGCAGGACAAGGTCACTTCGGTCGATCTCGGGGACGATGCGCCGGGCCAGGGAGTCGAGCACGGAGGCCGAGCACCGACGCGCGGCCTCGGACAGCTCGTCCCTGGTGGGGGTGGCCCCCCGGAGGGCGGAGGCGTAGTGGACGCGGTCCACGGCCGCGGACGCGGCGACGCCCAGTTGCTCGCCGGCTCGGCCGCTACCGGCCGGGCGCAGATCGGTCTCGGCATGGTCCAACGTGTCCCATTCGTACGCGGCCCAGGGTTGGCTTCCGTACAGCAGGAGGGGCAGTGGGGCGCCGGCCAAGAGTGCGGTCACGCGGCGCAGCAGGTCGTCCTGTTCGGATCGGGCCGTGCCGGGCGGCGACAGGGGCACCAGGAGTGCGGCGCCGAGGAGGCGTGACTCCAAAGCGGCCCGTGCGGCGAGCTGAGCGGGGGTGCCCTCTCCGGCGACGAGGGCATCGGGGTCCACCACTAGGGGGATGCGCCCGAGTTCGGCGAGCGCGGCGCTGCATACGGGCAGCGCCTCCCCGTCGATGCCCTGGCGCAGGAAGCGCGTGCGGTGGGGGGCGGCGGCGAGAGCTTCCCGCAGCTCACGGACACCGTCCGGATCAGCGACGCGGGCGTCGTCGACGGTCGGCGGCAGCATGTGCAGCCAACGGCAACCGCCGGGACGGCGCCCTGTGTTGCCGCCCACCAGAAAGTCCAGTACCCGGTCGGGCACGTTCAGGACCCGTTCGGGAAAGATCGTGTCGGGACTCTCGTACTTCATCAGGCCCCCCTCGAAAAGGGGCGACCCGTCACGCAGCAGTCCGTCGGCCAGCGCCTTGGGAGGGCTGATGCCCGCGACGGCCAGGACGTCGGAGACGGTGGGCCGGGCCGTCGGCAGCCCGCTGAAGGCGCGAAATGCGACGGCGCACACCGGGACGACCTCGGGCAGCAGGCAGGTCACCAGCAGATCCGCCTCGTGCGTGCCGAGCCCGAATTCCGCGATCACATGAGCCAGTCGGTCTCCGCCGTCCGCCAGGCGCAGCAGGTCTTCCGCGTCCGGCCACTCATACGGGTCTTCGGTCAGGTCCCTGGCCTGCTCCTCCTCGAACGTGGCGTCATGCTGGCTGCGCAGGTAGAGGCATCGCAGCCGGGCCTCAGCCACCTCGAGGCGCTCCTGGAACAGGCTCGGGCTCATGGAAGCGGTGCCCTCCACCGGAGTGGAAAAGCTTGGTTGTGTTTGGGGCACGGAGGCGACGCCTGTCGTATCGAATCGGATCGGATCGGCATGTGACTGCGCGGCGGGCAACGGTTGTGGCGTACCGAGCCCGCGCGGCTGTGGGCTGTTTCAGGGGAGCAGCCGACCAGCGCCCGGGGGCCACCTGGCCTGCTTCCCGGGTGCCGGTCGGTGGTGCCGGCAGCCCCGTTCGGCTACGGGCTTCAGAGCCACGGAGGCGTGTCCGCGTTCTTGAGCATGTTCGGAACGGCGTCGGGGCTGCGGGGCAACCCCATCAGAATTCCCGTCCACCGCTGCAACGCGACACGTTCCTGCGGCGTCAGCCGCACCGCGACAGCGGTTGCCACATTCGGGCTTTCCTCGTGGATGGCCCGCCAGGCTCCGGACTCCCGCTCGGCGAGGTCGCGTTGAGCCGCGTAGCTGGACGAGGGGCGGAGCAGGGTGGGGACGAGCGACGGGTCCTTGAACGTCTCGTCGATCGTCCCGGACCCGTGCTCGCCGAAGGCGAGGCGGAATCCCTCGACGCACGCGGCGAGATCGTCACCGACATGGCGCTCCGCGCCGATCTTGCCGGCGGCCCGAGCATCCCACATCACTTTCTGCAAATACCCGACTGCCTCCTCGCGCGGACGGCTTCCGTCCGCAGGCACGGGCGCATGCATGATTGCCGCCAGCCCCATCGCGTGACGTCGCCAGGCCTGTAAGTAGGCGGGCAGCCTCATCTGCGCCTGCTCTTGGCTGTGTTGCTGACTACTGGCGGGTGTGGCCCGCCCCGTACTGGTGGGCTTGGCGCCCCTGCGTTCCATAGCTTGGAAATCGTCACCCATGTCTGCCTCCCCTATGCGACGGCCGTAACGATGACATCAAGCACTTTTCCCCCTCCGATTTTCCAGGGACGAAAGTCCCTACATGCGATTCGCATACCTCTTGGCGAGCTTTCAGCGCCGCCCCGTCGACCGTGATCTCCGACCGTTTCACCCCGCCGTGGACCTTTAAGGGCTATTTAAGGTCTCGTTACGACCGGCTTCAGATGTGACCCAATACAGTCCTATAACGGGATCAGGCAGGACAGAGGAGAGGCCCCCGGGCAGCGTCCGCCGCAAGGGCCATCCGGGGAGTCGAGTCCCTCCTTCTCATGAAGTCGCTCGTACGCGATCACCCTGGTTTCTTCCAAGCAGGAGCGACTTCACTTCAATTGTCGTATCCCTTTCACGATTTGACACGGTAGGCAGGAAAGCAATGGACGGCAGGCGGGCAGCAGAGTTACCCAGCCGAGGACCTGGTGCATCCGCCGTGCACCGGAAGCGACTGTGCCGCCGTGGCCCGGTGAGCGGCGCACGAGGTGGCCCGCCACCGCTTTACTTGCGCCCCCCGGCCCGCAGTCCCCCAGGTCGGACGGACGACTACCGGACGCGGACCGGCGTGAACCCCCGGCAGCCGGTGCCGCGCCCGGCGACACGGACGAGCACCGCTCTCAGCGGGCGAACTCCACCACGGCCATTCGGCAATGGCTCCTCAGCCTGCCCCGACCTACCTGACTATGGACGGGGCAGGCTGAGGAAGTACCCCCGAGAGTTCATGCAAATCGCGGCCCCTCTCTGGACGCGCCGGCGACGTAACACGACTCGGCCTCTCCCTCCAGTCCCTCACCTCGGCGACGTCAGGGAGGGGCACTGACTTGAACGCCTTCGGGCTCAGTTTTTCTTTCCATTACCACCCGACGGGAACCTCACTATCCATGAATAAGCAGGCTCCTGTGTGCGGGAAATCAATCAGAAGAGAGGTGCTGGGTGGCGACTTATTTGTCCCCGGGCGTGTTCGTTGAGGAAGCGACGAATGGCTCACGGCCGGTGGAGGGCGTGGCGACAGCCGTGGCGGCCTTCGTGGGCTTCGCGGAGCAGGGACCGCTCAATGAGCCCGTACGTATCACCAACTGGAGCCAGTACGCCAAGACCTTCGGCGACTTCCTCGACGACTCCTATCTCGCGCACTCCGTATACGGCTACTTCTCCAACGGCGGCGGTGACTGCTACGTCGTGCGGGTCGGCGGCGGACCGGCGCAGGGCGCGGACGGGCAGTCTCCCGAGAGCGCCCGGCCGCTGGATGCCGCCCAGGCTCAGGCGCTCGGGAGCTTCCGCGTCATGGCTCTGCCCGCCGCGGCCGGCCACGACGTCACGATCGACGTGCAGCGCAAGCCGAGCCCTCCCAAGGCGAAGAAGTCGACGGCGGCCGCTGCCAAGGAAGGGGACGAGGCTTCGGCTTCCAAGGACACGGACGCCTCAGCCGGCAGCGATCTCTTCACGTTGACCGTCAAGGTGGATTCCGCCGCTGCCGAGACGTTCGACGTCACCGCCGACAAGTCCTCGTCCGCGTACGTGGTGACGCAGGTCAAGGAGCGTTCGCGGTTCGTACGGGTGGAGGCGATGGAGGCGGTCGCGGCCACCGCGGGCGCTGAGTTGGCCCTGCCCGATTCCACCACTCTCACCCTGCCTGCGCCGCCCGCCGCCGACACCTCCGGCGCCGGTGCCGCGACCACGGACCTCGTCGGCAGCTACATCGGCATGGTCGCCGACCGTTCCGGCCTGTCAGGGCTGGAGGCCATCGACGACGTCACCATGGTGGTCGCTCCGGACCTGATGGCCGCCTTCGAGCGCGGTTCCGTCAGCCGGGAGCAGGTCAAGGCCGTCCAACTGGCCATGGTCAACCACTGCGAGAGCATGGCCAATCGGATGGCCATCCTCGATCCGCTGCCGAATATGGGACCCACCGAGGTCCACGAGTGGCGCATGAACGAGGCCGGCTTCGATTCCAAGTACGCCGCCTTGTACTACCCGTGGATTCAGGTTGCCGACCCGGTGAGCGGCAAGGGGCTGCTCGTCCCGCCGTCGGGCCACGTGGCCGGCCTTTGGGCCCGTAACGACGAGGCACGCGGCGTCCATAAGGCGCCCGCAAATGAGGTCCTGCGGGGCGCCGTGGATCTCGGTATCCAGGTCACCAAGGGGGAACAGGAGCAACTGAACCCGGCGGGCATCAACTGCATTCGCAGCTTCCCCGGGCGCGGCATCCGCGTGTGGGGCGCCCGTACTCTCGCCAGCGATCCCGCCTGGCGTTACCTGAACGTCCGCCGTCTCTTCAACTACCTTGAGGAATCGGTCTATCTGGGCTCGCAGTGGGTCGTCTTCGAACCCAACGACGAGCGCCTGTGGTCCATGATCCGCCGCAATGTCAGCGCCTTCCTGAACAACGAATGGCGCAAGGGCGCCCTGTTCGGCGCCAGCCCGGACGAGGCGTTCTACGTCAAGTGCGATGCCGAGACGAATCCCCCGGAGATCATCGACGCCGGTCAGGTCGTCTGCGAGATCGGCGTCGCCCCGGTGAAGCCGGCCGAGTTCGTCGTGTTCCGGATTTCGCAGGAGTCCCTGTCGGGGACCGGCGGCGAGTAGTTCCCGCGTACAGACCACACGCGGTCTGCCCCTGTTGGCAGCTTTCGCCGCGTTTCGCACTCCTTCATCTCTCACTTCTCTGACTCACTCATCAAGGAGCGACCATGGCCAAGGACAACACTCAGGTCGGCTCGGCATTCGCCTCCAGCCGGTTCACGTTCAAACTCGACGGACTGAAGCTGGAGCACTTCAGGAGCGTCAGCGGAGTGGAGATCGGCGTCGAGGTGCGCTCGACCACCACCTGTGACGCGCAGGGCAACTGGTCGATCATCAAGGCCGCCGGTGCCCCGAAGACCCCGAGCATCCGTGTCACCCGTGGCATGGAGAAGAGTCCGGAGGTCACCAAGTGGATCCAGGATGTCTACGGCGCCAACGTCTCCGCCAAGAAGACCCCGGCGAGCATCGTGTTCATGACCGACCAGGGTGATTCGGGCGACAAGCTCACCATCAACCTGATCAACGCCTGGGTCAGTTCCTGGAGCGCCAGCGATCTCAGCTCGGACAGCACAACTCAGATGGTCGACGAGACCTTCGTCATCGAGTGCGAGCGGATCGAGATGGCCGCATGAGGCGCGGGCGCGTGGTCGAGGGGGCGCCGCTCGCTTCCACGGAGGCGTCACCGGGCGACGCGCCCGCCCCTACGCACAACTCCGCGAGGCAGGACCCGGGGCCCGGGGGCCTGCGCACCGAGTTCCCCTTCACCCTGCCGCGCGGCTACGTCGACCGTGACGGGAATCTGCACCGGGACGGCGTGATGCGCCTGGCGACCGCCCGCGACGAGCTGCTGCCGCTCACGGACCTTCGGGTGCGCGAGAACCCGGCCTATCTGTCGGTCGTGCTGCTCGGCCGGCTGATCACGCGGCTCGGTACGTTGGCCGAGGTGGACGCGGATGTCGTCGAGCGTCTTTTCGCCGCGGACCTGGCCTTCCTCCAGGGGTTCTACAACAAGATCAATACGGACGGCACCTCGCTGGCCACGACAGCCTGTCCCGCCTGCCGCCACGAGTTCGACGTGGACCTGGGCAGCCGCCTGGGGGAATGACGACGTACGCGGCTGAGGCACTGCGGTCCGAGATCGCGTACGTCGCCCACCACTTCCACTGGCCCTACGCCGAGTTGCTCGACATGGAGCACATCGAACGGCAGGCGTACATCAAGCAGATCACCCTCATCAACCAGCTTCTTACGGACGGGACTCAGTGACATGCTGAGCTGGATCATCCAGGCGGGCGGCCGCCGTCGTCGTACAGCGGCCGGGCCCGCGGTGCGCGACGCGGTCGCGTCCCGCACCTCTTCCGTCGTACCGCTGCCCGCGCCGCCCGTCGTGCTTCCGGACGTGGTGCGCATCAGGACGGTGGGCGGGCTGCGCCCGATCACCGAGGCTGCGCGCACCACGGATGACCTCGCCGCCTGGCGGGACCACCGCCTCACGGGTGCCTTCTCCACGGTGATCGATCCTGATCCGCCGCGGGTGTTCCGGCTCCGGGGAGGGCTGTGGAACACCACGGGCCTGCGGACGCATCGTGCCGTGGTCGGGCTGTACTGGCGCGTGCCGCGTGATGCCGCGTGCGCTGAGATCTCGCACCAGGAGGTGCCGGGCGCCACCGGGCCGGCGCCCTTCGGCGGATCGCACTCTCGCTTACGTGGGGCTGGTCACCGGGAAGACGGTGTTCTCGATGCTCCGGCCGAGCCCAAGGGCCAACAGGATTCGGGGGATTCACCCTTTCTCGTACCGCACTCCGACTCGGTCGACGGGGGCGATGTTCAGGGGGCGGTCTCGGCGCCCGTCGTTCGATCGAGCCACGGTGCAGCGGGCGGTCCTTCCCGATTCGCCCTGCGGGCACGGGCCACGCTGCTTAGGCGCCGACGTTCACATCAGGCAGGAGACGCGAACGGGCTGTCGGAGGCGTCCTCCCCCTCTGTCGCTGACTCCGTCCGGCAGACGGGATGCCGGGACGCCGCGTCCCGCTCTGCTTCGGCTCCGGTGCCGGCACCAGCTCCGGCTCCGGCTCGGGCACATGAGCCCGAGCGCCATGGGCTCCGAGGGTCGGGGTCCGTGGCGTCGGCGCCCGGCGGGCTTGCCGCCACCCCCGCTGCTTCGGAGCACGGCCGTCCCCTGTTCATCGGCTCACGGAGTACGAGCGGGCATCCCGGCCGCACGACACGGCCGGTCAGCACCGGTTCCCCCCGGGTTTCAACGGATGAGGGTCCCTCAGCGCGCGAAGGCCGCCCGGCCCCGGCCCGCCCGGTGTCCACAACGGCTGCGGATGAGGGTGCACGCGGCTCCGCTGAACAACGCCTGCTACATCAGTCCCGTGGATTGACGTCATCCTCCGAGAAGGAGAGGACGGAGGCAGCCGTTCAGCAAGAGCCCTCGGTGCCTTCCGCGGGGGCCGTGAATGCTACCGACGACGCAGCCGGACGGCACTCGCGCGACGAGGCGAGCGCTACGCCCGCCAGTGGTTCTCGTGACGTCTACCGCGAAGGCTCCACGTCGGCGAGCGGTTCGACCGTCACGCAGTCCCGAGGCGCGCTGAGTTCCGACGAGGTCGGATCCGCACAGCCCTCGACCACGACCGAGCCGGAACTTGCTCCGCTCGTCCTCTCATCCACGGATGAGCCTGTCAGCCCACCTCTCGTTGCTGACAAGCTGGCCGCATCCGGGCGCACTCAACGACGCACGGCTGGCGGTCACATCGCAGACCCACACCAGGTCGGCGCGCGGAACCTGGACGCACCGGCCGAGCACGCCCACACATACACACTCGCGGCAGGCGAGCCGGTTCGCCGCGAGGCTCCTGTGCCCATGAACGCAAGGACCTCGGACCTCCAGCCCCCGGGCGAACTGCACGCGAGCCGCTCCGGTCCCAGGAAAGAGCCCATGGACCGGAGCCAGTCCACGGCTGCGGCGGATGCACGCGCCATCGCGTCAGGTGGCGGAACTCGCCTGGGGCGGGGAAGGTCGGACGCCGGTGCCGGTGCAGCCCCGAAGCGATCCAGCCCTCGTCCGGACGGGACACCCAGCCCTGTCGCCCAGGTCGACGGCGCTGCGGCCACCTCGAACCGCGAATGGCGGGGAGCGACGCGGACCGGCGCACAGACGTGTATCCCCCACTCTCTGCGGAGCGGCAGCCAGGACATCGGAGCGGCTGGCACCGCGCCCTTCGCGTCGGGCGACGCCGAACACGAAGTGCCGACGGCCGCCGGAACGGCCGCGCCTGATTCCGCCCTGCCTGACGGCGAGGTGGATGGAGCGGTGGTCGCCGCCCGGCGCGTCGGTGATCGCACCAGCGTGTCTGCGCCGCGACATGCGGAGAGGTCGGGCGCCACCAGCACTCTCGGTCTGGCCCTTTCGGCGCCGGAGGCGGAGCCGATACCTGCGCCAGCGCCGGCGTCCGAGGCGGTGCCCATCCGGGCTGCCCTCGGAACGACCGTGCGCGGCGGCCCGGTCTTGAAGCAGATGCCCTGGATCAGGGCCTCCGCGTATACGCCGACCACCGTCCGCCAGGACGACACCGCAGTGGCTCGTACCGACGGGCCGCCCCCTGCGTGGGTCATCGCGGGCCGCACGCAACGACCGCCGCTTGGCACACCACAGCCCCACCCGGCGCATCCAGCAAACCCGACACACCCGGCACGCCCGACGCACCCGATCCACCCCACGCACCCGCCAGCCGAGGCGCGCTCCGCGTTCGCCGAATACGACCCCCCTCCGGCGGTTCCCCCCTGCCCGGACGACCGGCCGCAAGTCGCCGCCGCACGACCCGTGTTCCGGCGCATCGGTGCATGCGCGCCTACGCCCCGCGCCCGCGCGGCGAGCATCTCCCCGGCGCGTGATCACGAGCCGGCGCACGGCCACGGAGCGGCAGCGCAGGAGTGGGGCATCCCAGCGGGAATTCTCGCCAGGTCCAGCAAGGAAGTAGAGGTATAGACGATGTCTGGTGCCCCCAAAACGCTGGCGGTCAACCGGTTCGCGCTCACCATCGACGGCAAGGACTTCGGCCTCTTCACCCGGTGCAGCGGGCTGGCCCTGTCCGTGGAGGTCGACGAGGTCACCGAGGGCGGCGTCAACGATTCGCCGGTCCACCTCAACACCCGTATCAGGTACGCACCGCTGGTGGTGACCCGCCCGGTGACCGCCGCCGCGATGGACGTGTGCCAGTGGGTGCAGGAGTCGGTGCGCGCGCCGAACCGCCTGACTGGTCAGATCGCCTGCCTCGGCGAGAACGGCGAGGAAGTGGCCAAGTGGGAGCTGCACGACGTGATGCCCGTGGCGTGGCGAGGGCCGAGCCTCGATGCCGCAGGCGGGATCGCGTTGGAGGAGATCGAGTTCGTGCACGGCGGATTCTTCCGCCCCGGCACTGCCTGACAACGGTCCCCCGGCCCACTTCACCCGATCCCACCGAGGGAGCGAAAAGCATGCCTGAGAAGAAAATGGTCAAGGCCAATCTCGAGATATACGCACCCCCGACCGGTATGCAGGACGGGCCGGGACCGATCAGGGAGCACATCGAGTTCCAGTTCAACCCGGCCCAACTGTCCCTGGTCAAGGAGGTCTCCTGGGCACGGCACAACGCACGCCTCGCCCAGTACACGTCCGTACCGGAGTTCACCGGCAGCCAGCCGCGCGTGCTCGCCATGACCGTGGTGCTCGATGGCAAGGACAGCAGGGGCAAGTCGGTGGACGTCCGGGTCAGCACGCTGCTGAGCTGCTGCACCCCCACCGAGGGCAGCCGTTTCGATGACCGGCCCTCCCCGCCCTGGGTCAGGTTCCGCTGGGGCAGCTTCGAGTCTGCGTCGTTCATCGCGTTCCTCAGCTCGGTCAAGGCGACCTACACCCGTTTCTCCGCGGACGGCGAGCCACTGCGAGCGGTCTGTGAGATCTCCCTGGAGGAGATCGGTACGGCGACACAGGGGCAGAACCCGACCTCGGGGTCTCCCTCATCGCGGCAGTCCTGCGTCCTGGTGCGGGGCGACTCCCTGCAGTCCGTCGCCTTCCGCACCACCGGGCGGGCCTCCGACTGGCGCGCCATCGCCGAGCTCAACGGCATCGACGACCCTTCGAAGGCGAAACCGGGCCTGAGCCTGCTGCTCCCCTCCCCCGCCGGCCGCTGACAGCCGCAGACGCAGAGCTCCCATCCTCCACAGCATTTCCTCAACAGCTTTTCCCCACAGCAGAGTTAGGACCACGCACATGCCAGGGCGTCACACCGCCGGGCTGGACATCTGGATCAACGACCGACGCCTGCCGCCTCCCTACGACAGTCACCTGGCCTGGGCCTCCGTAGCGGAGAGCGGCCACACCTCGGCCACCGCCGAACTCGGCTTCCGCGACCCCCAGGGAGCCGGCCTGCTGGACGCGACGGGGGTCCAACTCGGCAGCGCCGTACGGCTGACCGGGTTCTCCGCCGACGGCAGCCATGATCTGTTCTCAGGGGAAGTGACGGACTGCGAGATGCGGGCGTCCGCGGGCGGCAGTGACGAGAGCGGCGGTGTACTCATCGTGGTCCGCGCCAGGGACCACGCGCACCGGTTACGGCGCGGCACCCGCGTACGCGCCTACCACCAGATGTCAGCCGGGCAGATCGCCCAGAAGGTGGCCGACGCGGCGGGCGTACGCACCGGAGACATCGACGATCCCGGTGTGGTGTACGAGTTCCTCACCCAGCCCGCCATGTCCGACTGGGATTTCCTGTTGCACCTCGCCCGCGAGAACGGCCGCGACCTCTATCTGCGGGACGGAAAACTGCACTTCACCGCGCCCGGCGACGCCTCCGATGAATCCGCCACGGACCCACCCGCCGGGACAAGCCCGGTCGCCCTGGAGTTCGGAGACAACCTGGTCAAGGTCTCGTCCTCCGCTTCCCTGCGCGATCAGGTGACCGGGGTGACCGTGCGCGCCTGGGACCCCGAGCGGAAGAAGCCGCTCGTCGCGCGACAGGCTCCGTCGACAAGTCCGGCACGAGATACGCCGTGGCAGGCCTTGCCGGAGACGGTACGCGGGGAACCGTTGCTGCTCGCCGGGCTGCCGCGGGGCACCCAGCACGAGGCCGAGAACGTGGCGAAGGCCATGGCCGGCGAGGTGTCCGCGGCTCTGCCCCGGCTGCGCGCGGTCGTGCGAGGCGAACCGCGGTTGCGGCTGTGGTCCGCCGTGACGCTCAAAGGTCTGGGCAAGCAGGTCGAAGGGCGCTTCGCCGTCACCGCCGTACGCCACGAGTACCACCCGGACTCCGGCTATCTGACCGAACTCACCGTCGACGAGGCGACGGACCGGACCGCCGGCGGACGCCCCGGGGACTCCGAGACCGGGCTGCGCCGCTTCCACGGGCTGATGCCGGGCACGGTCGTCAACATCAAGGACGATCGCAAGCAGGGCCGGGTGAAGGTTCAGTTGCCCTGGCTCGACCCGGACTACGAGAGCAACTGGGCGCGCACCGTCCAACTGGCCGGCAGTCGCGGGAACGGTGTCGTGCTCCCGGAGGTGGGCGACGAGGTGCTCGTCGGTTTCGAGCACGGCAGCCTGGACCGTCCCTATGTGCTCGGCGGTCTCTACAACGGGCTGGACCGTATCGCCTCGCACCCGCTCAGTCTGGTCGACGAGAGCAAGGGCACCGCCAACCGGCGGTCGTTCGGGTCGAAGGAGGGCCACCGGCTCGAACTGCTCGACGCGGGCAGCCAGGGCACGGGAGCCACGCTGGTCACCGGCGACGGCAAGCTGAAACTCACGATGGATCAGCACAGCACGCTCATCGCCGTGCACAGCGACGGCGGCGTCACGATCACCGGAGCCGAGGGAGTCACTGTGGACGCGGGCCGCGGTCCCCTGGACCTGAAAGGCGAGACGGTGACCGTCAGCGCCCAGCAGAAGATCGAGCTTTCCAGTCCCGCCATCGACATCGAGGCCGGCGGACAGCTCAACGCGTCCGGTGCGGCCGCCAAGTTCTCGGGCGTCACGATCGCGGAACTCTCCGCCGCCCTCGTCAAGATCAACTGAGCCGCTGTCAAGTGCACGGTTCCTGAAGGGAGAACGTGAGATGCCTGCCGCCGCGCGCGTGGGTGACCCGACCGCACATGGTGCCGCCACCGGAGTGGTGACAGGACCGCCGATGGCCGCCGACGTCCTGATAGGTGGTCAACCTGCTGCCGTGTCAGGCACTTTGGCGACCTGCGCGGGACCCGTCCACACGCCCCCGATCTCCCCCGTCCCGGTCGTCGCCACACGGAGAGTGCTGATCGGCGGCCTGCCCGCCGCAGCGATGGGCGACACCACTGGCTGCGGCGGCATGATCGTCGCCGGCTGCCCCACTGTCATGATCGGCGGCTGAGCGGATGTCCGACTTCTTCACCGGCCGGGGCTGGGCCTACCCGCTGGGGGTGAGTCCCTCCGGCGGAGTGGCGATGTGCGCCGGCGCCGAGGACATCGACCAGGCCATCCGGCTCATCCTGGGGACCGAGCCGGGCGAGCGGCCCATGCGGCCCGAGTTCGGCTGCGCGATACGCGACCGCGTCTTCGGCTCCTTCGACGCCTCTGTCAGCGGCGCCATCGGCCACGAAGTGCGCAGGGCTCTCGAACGCTGGGAGCCGCGGATCGTCGTCGACGACGTCAGCGTGGTCCAGGCCGCCGCACTCCAAGAGGTCCTGGACATCCATGTCACCTACCACCTGGCCGGCACCAACAGCCGCCGCAACCTGGTCCACCCCTTCTACGTGATCCCCGCCCACGACGGCGGGCCGGCACAACCCGCCCCGTAACGCGACACCCGCCGGACTACAAGGACAGAGAACGATGCCCCTGCCCAGCCCCGACCTTGACGACCGCAGGTTCCAGGATCTCGTCGACGATGCCAAGAGATTCATCCAGCGCCGCTGTCCCGAGTGGACGGACCACAACGTGTCCGACCCCGGAGTCGCGCTGATCGAGGCCTTCGCCCACATGGTCGACCAGCTCTCCTACCGGCTCAACCGGATCCCGGACAAGGTCCACCTGGACTTTCTGGACCTGCTGGGAGTGCGGCTGGCCGCCCCCAGGGCAGCCGCCACCGACTTGACGTTCTGGCTGTCCGCCCCGCAGAAGCGTGAGGTCGCCGTGCCGGTGGGCACCGAGGTGGCCACCCCGCGTACGGGCAGCGCCCCCGCCCGCGTCTTCACGGTCAGCCGGGCCCTGGACATCGTGCCCACCGGGCTGCACCACATCGGAACCGCGCCCCTGGGGCACGCGCCGGCGCTCCTCACCGAGCGCTTCCAGGCCGGCGAGCCGGTGACCTGCTTCTCCGAACCGCCCGTGCCCGGAGACGCCCTCCTGGTCGGCCTGGACCAGGCGGCACCGCACTGCGCGGTCACCGTACGGATGGAGTGCCGCGCGGAAGGCGTGGGCGTGGACCCGCGCCACCCGCCGCGTGTCTGGGAAGCCTGGTGCGGCGAAAGCTGGGAACCCTGCGAGATCGAGAGCGACGGCACGGGCGGCCTCAACCGGCCCGGCGAGACCGTACTGCACCTGCCCGCCGGACACACCGCCTCTCTCATCGCACGCCGGCGAGCCGGCTGGCTGCGCTGCCGGGTCACCGATTCCGCGCCCGGCCAGCCCGCGTACTCCGGCTCACCCAAGATCAGCGCCATGGAGGTCTACACCGTCGGCGGGACCACCCGCGCGGTCGAGGGCGAGACCATCCCCCATGACGAACTGGGCATCTCCGACGGCACGCCGGGCCAGACCTTCACCCTTCACCGCCCGCCCCTGATCCCCGGGTCACTGGGTTCCGTGGCGGTCGACGCCAAGGGGGGCCGGCAGATGTGGCAGACGGTGGAGTCGTTCGACCGGTCCTCGCCGACCGACCGGCACGTCACGGTGGACGAGGTGAGCGGGACCGTCCGCTTCGGCCCGTGCGTACGGCGCCCGGACGGCGAGATGCGCCAGTACGGTGCCGTACCGGAGATCGGCGCGCGGATCACGGCGAGCCCCTACCGGCACGGCGGGGGCCGCGACGGCAACGTGGCCGCGTCCGCCCTGACCGTGCTGCGCACCCCGATCGCGCTGATCTCACGGGTGGAGAACCGGCGTCCCGCCACTGGCGGAGTGGATGCCGAAACGGTGGAGAGCGTACGGCACCGGGCGGGGCACTGGCTGCGCAACCAGGAGCGCGCCGTGACCGCCGAGGACTACACCTCCATCGTGTCGGCCGCCTGCCGGGACGCGGGCCGCATCGAGTGCGTGACACCGCGGGCCGCGTCCGAAGGCGCCGGTCCGGGCGGCCTGGTCAGGGTGCTGCTCGTCCCGCAGGTCCGGTGCCCGGACGAGGAACATGACCGGCATGAGCTGCTGCCCTCCGCGGACATGCTGGCCGCCGCGAGCCGTGCCGTGGAAGCGGCCCGCCCGCTGGGCGTCTCCGTCTCGGTCAGCGGACCGGCGTATCAGGGCGTCACCGTCGTGGTCGAGGTCGAGGCGGTCAAGGGCGCCGATCACAAGGCGGTCAAGCAACAAGTGCTGCACAGACTGTACGAGCGTCTGAGTCCGCTGCCGTACCAGCGGCGCACCAGCAACCGGTCGGGCTGGCCGCTCGGCCGCGCGCTCCGGCTGAGCGACCCGTACGCCGTCGTCGCGCACTGCGAAGGAGTCGACACGGTGACCGCCCTCGCGATGCACCCGGCCGACCTCGACAGCGGCGAGCGGCACCCCGCCACCGACCGCATCGACATCGGCCCGGAGGCGCTTTTCCTCTCCTTCCGTCACCAAGTAGCCGTCAAGAACGCCCGCTAGCGGAAGGATGAGGAGGCACAAACCATGGAGACACCGCCGACCCCCAGCCGCGTACCGGATGTTCCGCCGCTGGTGCCCGGGAGCCGGTCGCTGCGCGCCGTCCTCCCGGAGAGCTACCGGCAGGGCGACTTCGCCGACCGCTTCATCGCCGGGTTCGACGACACGCTCGCTCCGCTGATCACCGCCCTGGACTGCCTGGACGCCTACTTCAGCCCGCACACCGCGCCGGACGACTACGTCTCCTGGATGCTGAGCTGGAGCAACACCCGGCTGCCCGACTGTGTGGGGCTCGAAGGCCGGCGCGCCGCGCTGCTGCTCGGCCGTCGGCTGCACGGGATGCGCGGCACCCGGACCGGCCTCGACCTGCTTGTCCAGCACGTGCTGGGAGGGCGGGTCGAACTGACCGAATCGGGGGGCACGCACTGTTCCGCCGGGCCGGAGGATCCGCCGGTGCCGTCTCCGGCAGGCGCCTGGGCAGAGGTTCGGGTGCTGCTCCCGCTGGGGATGCTGTCGGGCCGTCCCGAGGCACCCCGGGAGGTGACGGACCTGGTCCGCGAGTGGCTTCCGGCGCACGTCGCGGCCGTGGTCACGGTCACGGAGTGCGCGGAAACAATGGTAGGTACGACACCTGCGACAAGCGGGGGATCACAGGCATCACTGCCGGAGCGCGGGCCTGCGGAAGGCTCGCGCTGATGGGCGCCGCTTCGTCCGACCGCCGGGGCTGGCTGTTCCCCGACGAGCAGAACATCTGCGGGGGCTGCGGCACGGCATCCGCACCGGACGCCATGTTCTGCCTGTCGTGCGGGGCGTACCTGGCCTGGGACAGCGCCGGGGCCTCGCCCGTGGCAGCTCCGCTTCCGGGAGGGGCTCCGCCCGGGGCCGAGGAGCTCGCCCCACCGGCACCGGCGGGCCCGGCACTCCCGGATCCCCGGCTCGAGGACGCCACGCGGCACCTATCGCCGTGCGGCTCCCCTCCGTCAACTCCGGCCCTGCCGTACGGGACTTCGGCGACGGACCGTCTCCGCCCGGAAACTCCTGGCCCGCCCTCAGCCCCTCCTGCCGCCAACTCGCCTTACGTGCCTCACCCGTACGCCGAATACACCGAACTGCCCCTCGCTCCCGACCAGTTACAGCCGAGCCCCCACGTCGTGAGCGGGGATGTGGTCCTTTGGGTGACGGCCCCCGACGACCAGGGCGGCGCGCCGCTGCCCGGAGGCTTCGGCGGGATCCCGGGCATGGTCGCGTGCCCGCGCTGCAAGGGCCCCAATTCGGATGTACGGACGTACTGCCAGCCCTGCGGGGCCGAGCTCCGCCCAGTGCCCGAAGCCGAACCTCCGTGTCTCACCCGGTGGGAACGTCTGAGCAAGGACTATCTGGAGCGGCCGGACATCTGGCACTGGGACCGGCGCTTGGGTGTCCTGGTCGCGGCACTGCCGCTGTGCATGGTCGCCGGGATCTCCCTGGGAAACGGGGCGGCGGTCGCATGGCGCGCGGTACCGGCGATCAAGGACCGGTTCCAGACACAGCAGGCGGTCGCCCCGGACTCCGTATCCGCCTCCAGTTCCGCCAAGGGCTTCGAGCCAGAGCTCGCCGTCGACGGGCTCGACGACCGGGCGTGGGCGCCACGGGAGACCGGGGACGACGCGGTCGGCCAGGCGTGGGAGGCCGACTTCCGCACCCCGTTCCGGCTGGCGTCTCTCATCATCATCAACGGCGCGTCCAAGGCGCCGAAACAGTTCTTCGAGGCGGGCTGGCCCACGCGGATCAAGATGACGGTGGGCACGACCGATCAGGGGACGGTGGAGAGGAGGATCTCGCTCAACGGCCAGCCCGGCCCGCAGAGTTTCCCTCTAGGCATCGACAACGTGGTCTCGGTGCAGGTGCTGATCGAGGCGGTCCATCCGGGGCTGAAATCCGGTGCGCCCGTCGCCATGGCGGAGATCCAGTTCTTCGGCCGGCTGACCTCATGAACGTACGGGCCGAACTGCTGGTCCCTGACGACGTGGTGGTGCCCGGTGGCTCGCTGACCGCACGCTTGCGCGTCTGGAACGAGAGCCGGATCGTCGACGCCTACCGGCTGAGGCTCATCGGGCCGCCGACCGGCTGGCCGGGCATCGCCGCGGACCTCGGTCACCTGTCCGTGTACCCGGGTACGCACGAACAGATCAGTATTCCGCTGGCGCTGCCCCGGGACAGCGAGTTGGCTCCGGGCAGGCTGACTTTCGCGGTTCAAGTCGCTTCGGTGCAGCAGCCGGACGCGGTGGCCGTCCCCGAAGCGGCCATCCACGTGGGCGCGTTCCACGAGATCAAGTCGAAGCCGGTCCGGAAGCGGACGGGCGGGGCTCTGTGGAGCAGCAATCTCATCGTCCTGGAGAACCTGGGCAACACGCAGACGAGCGTGCGGCTGCGGGCGGCGCCGCAGGACGAGGGTGACCCGGTACGGCCCAAGCTGCGTCGTACGCGGCTGAACCTGATGCCGCGGGAGCGGGCCCGGATCAGTCTGATGGTGCGTATGACGCGACCCGTACCCGTGGGCAAGGCGGTCGAGTGGCGGACCGATGTCCACGTCAGATGGGACGACGGGGGCGACCATACGGTCTCGTTCGTTCACCGCCAGCGTCCGCTGTTGTCGAAGGCGGCGTTGAAATGGCTGATCGCCTTCGCGGGCGTCCTGCTGGCCTCCGTCGCCGTGTGGGTCTCCCCGCTGGGTGGCGACGGCCCGTCGGCGCGCACGGAGTCCGCCGGCGGGCCGTCGCAGGCGGAGGCGGTACGCAAGGCGGAGGCGAAGAAGGACCGCGAGAGGAAAGCGGAGGAGAAGAAGCAGGAGAAGGCGGAACAGAAGGAGGACGCGGCGAAGGCGCCGCAGAAGAAGCGCTTCCAGACATCGCTGGCCGCCGATACCGCACAGGACGAACCCACCGCCCGGTACACGGTGAGGAAGGGATACCGGCTCCTGATCAAGGTGGTGCAGCTGAGCGCTTCGGGTCCGGAAACGGGAAAGGTCTTTCTCACCGCCGGAGAGCAGCAGTTGCAGAGCACCGGCGTCAACAACGCCACGAACTACACGCCGCCCGCTCCGTTGTCGCTGCGGCAGGGCGAGTCGCTCACGCTCCGGCTGGAGTGCCCGGCGCCGCCGGCCGATGCCGACGCCCGTGCCGCTTCCCCGGCCGTCACATGTACGGCGACGGCCGTGGTGGTCGGCGAGCTGGTCCCGCTGCGGGGGCCGAACTCGGAGCCGGAGGATTCCACGGACTCGTCCTGACCGTCGCCCTCCCTCCCCTCCCCTCCCCTCCCCTCCCCTCCCCTCCCCCTCCTCTCCTTTCGCCTGCCCCTACCAATCCGTCAGGAGCCATGCACAGTGACCATCGTCCAACAAATAGACGACACGCTTGAAAAGGAGCTACGGCAGGGCCCGCTGCGCGGCATCAACGCGCAGATCGCCTTCGAGACGCCCAACACGGACTGGGCCACTCGGCGCTCCACCCTCTCCGTGAACCTCTTTCTGCACTGCGTCGAGGAGGACACCGCCCAGCGTCAGTCGGGAGACGCCAGCATCATCAACGAGTCGGGGGTCGTGGTCGGCTACAACCAGCCCACCCGCCACTTCCAACTGGGGTACGCCCTCACCGTGTGGGGCAACAACCCGCGCGACGAGCACCGCTTGTTGGGACTGCTGCTGGAATGGTGCGTGGCGACCGACCACCTGCCCCCTCCCCCTGAGCTCACCGGCACGGGCCCGCTCTCACTGAAGCTCCGCGAGACTCCCCAAGGCTCCGAGCCCCCTGCCGCCAAACTCTGGTCGGCGCTGGGCACCCCCGCCCGGCCCGTACTGGACCTGCTGGTGACGGTTCCGGTCGCCCGTCCGGCCACGGTGGTGGAGAGCGAGCCCATCCGGGGGCTGGCTCTGAAGACCACGCGATTGAACCCGGAGCCCCCCGCCCAGGACCAGGCCCACCGGGCAGCCACCCGACGTGCACCGCGCTTGCGCCGCAGCATCAAAGAGGTCAGCTGACGCGTCCGGCCGCCCAGGCTTGCCGGCCGAGTCTCCCTACATGAGCCCGCTCTGAAAGTCTCTGCGAGTGTTTTCTGAATTCCTGGAGCGCGACTCCAGACGCCCTCTTTCCACATCCGACACGACCCGGCGCACCGCAACGCCGAGAACTCATGAATTGACGCGGCGCAACTCCGTCGCAGCCGATCCCGACCTGATCAGGTGGTCAGGGCTGGCGTACAAGGTCGTGGACCGGGATTTCTCCGACGCTCCGCTGTGGCGGTACCTGGACGATTTCCCCATGCCGACGCTCCACGACATCAAGCAGGGGGTAGCGGGAGACTGCTGGTTCCTCGCGGCTCTGGCCGCCCTGGTGGCCCGGTCGCCGATCGAGATCACCCAGCGGGTCTCCAAGCAGGCCGACGGTCGTCTACGGGTTCTCTTGGACCGCGAGATCGATGTGGGCCCCATGCTGCACACCGTGCACAAGACGTGGCTCGGCCGCCTCCTGCTCGACTCGGAGGACATAGCGCATGCCGACAGCCGGGCCGGCACTTGGGTGGCGTTCTTCGAAAAGGCGGCGGCAAAGACCGTGTCGTCCGGCGCATCCTCATACGGATCGCTGGATGCCGGAACCGGCGCGGAGGGAATGGCCCTGCTCGGATACCCCGCCGCGGAGTTTTCGCTGAGGAGTAAGGACGGGGAAGTCTACGAGGTCATCGGGGACTCGTACCCCTCCTATTCCGGCGAACGGGAAACCGGTGGACGACCCGCACCGATGGGCCACGCGACCAGACAGAACTTGAGAAGAAGAGAGCTATTCAACAGAATCAAAAAGAGAGTCACGGACGGCCATCTCGTCGTCCTGGGCACCCGCTCGGAAGACCGCCACCTGGCCCTTGCCATCCACCACGGCCAGATCTTCACCCGTGTCTCATCCGACCGGCGCCGTATCCTGGCACCCAATCATGCGCACGCTGCTGTCGGAGTAACCACAAACAACCAAATAGAGCTCTACGACCCTCACGGACGGGCCATATCGATCACCGAGAAGGACATGCGAGAAATTGACTCCATGTCCATATCGCGGAAACCTGTCCCGCGGGTGAGTCACGCCGCGAAGACGCTGGCTCCGGATAGGCCTGCCCGTAAGTATGTCGGCTATTGGGGGAGCGTGCAGCGAGCCGGAGCGGGCGAGGCGTGAGGCGTCCATCCCGACGAACGGGCCGGCGATGCCGTCCTTGGCAACGTCGGGATGGACCGGGCCCCTAATGCAATTTCACCACCTCCCTTGCGCACATGTTGTATCGGAAGTACTTACCGGACCCCATGATGTAGACGTCGGTGGAACCAGGAATTCCCGTAGCTCCTTCAACCTTTCTGACTCCTCCTTCCTTCAATCCATCGATCTTTACCGGCCCCTCAACAACCTTACCCACCGTATTACTGTAGCGAATATACGAGTCGTCGTAGAACACGTAGAAATCGTCGGTTACGGAGTACGGCACCTGAACCACTGCGGCGGCGCGCTTCAGGAAGTCAGGCCCACCTATGGAGATCAGGTCTTTACTCACTGCCGAGTGCGCGTCAAGGTAATCAGCAACCGCCTCGTAATCACGCTTTTTCTTCTCAAGATCATGTTCTTTTTTCTCAAGCGCGAATTGCCTCAGAGAGTGCGGATAACGAGACAGCAAACGCCCAACCTCTTCCAGTTCAATCTCCCATTGCAGGCTTCCTACCTCTGCGCCCAGTTCCGATGCCGCTGCTCGCGGGTCGACTAGACCATCGATCCTCTTGCGTACCGATTCCGGTATTTTCTTTTTGGACTCCTTAGCACACTGATTGAAGCTGGCCTTCAGATAATTCCTGTATGCGGTTTGCGTCTCGGACCAGGTCAGGTCTTTCCCCAGCTTCCTGCGAAGGGCTATCTCGATGTTAAGCCTTTTACTGGGCGGAATGGCGAGGCTATCAATCCCCTTGATAACATCCGCCAGCATCTTGTCCACAGTTTTCGGGAAATCCGCCAGAGCGCGGTTCTTGTTCTGCTGAAGTGCGTTCCTCAGGGTTCTGGCGGGTAAGGCGCAATCGTACAGGGCAGCGTTTACTATTTGCGCCTGCGTCCGCACTGCTCCGGACTCGCTTTCCTCGGAACCTACGGCGTCCGTCTCATTTTGCGTGGCGACAATGTTGCCGTAGACGGAGCTTTCATAAGCCTTGAGCAGCATTATCGCTGCCATTTGTTCCGGGGAGAGAGTCCACCCCTTTTTAATCTCCTGACTCAGTTTCCCTTCCCAGACCTTCGCAATCGTCTTGCTATCCGGCACTTGATCCCAGAAGATACTTTCTATCGTGAGCCAGATATCGGCAACACCAAGAAGGGCGGCCGGCGGAAAAATAGGAGTAAAGAGGCTTCCCGCCAGCGCCATTCCGTTGCTCACCATTTCCGACTCGTCCTCTTTCAGAATGGCGTCGAGGAGTGCTGTCGAATCCGAAAGAATCGACAATGGCGTCGCCAACGTCGATATTGCTTTGTACACTTTTTCGGGGGCCATTTTCCCGACCATCGCTACGGCATCGGCCGTGGACCCAGAGAACCCAGCGGATGCAGAGATCTTTGCGAGGGCGCTGGCGTCCTCGTCAGTGAAGGTGGCGTGCACCTTCCACAAATCGATTCCGACCATTCCCGCCTTTAAGCCCCCATGGAGCACCCCTCCCCCCTTTACCGCCATTGAAGCAGTTCCGTACGCTAATTTCCTGAAATCGATATTTCCAAGAACTCCCTTGAATTCGGTGTAGCCCTTTACGATCCCGGACAGTGTTTTACTCGCTCCGGGCAATTTTCTCAGATCGGCCGGGAGCTCGGACGCCATACGCTCCAGGGTGTGCACCGATCCCGGCGTATCGGGCCCCGTAGCTGCCGGCTTCAGATTCCGCGCCCAATTCGGAACGGCCAGATCCTTGGCATTCGGGATGTTCTCGCGCGGGGAGATGGGATCGTGCAGAGAGAAACTGTCTCTAGCGATCGAGAGCGAGGGGAAATCGACGTACCTCATCAGCTTGAGTTTCGAACTGTCCTCGTACAGCTTCCTCCAGTCCCCTTCGGTTGTGAAAACGGGACCGGAGAAGCCCCTCATTCCGATATCGGCGAACTGCCCTGCGGTAAGATCGGCAACATATCGCACTCCGTCTTTCGCGCCCACTACTACATAATGAGGACTGTGCCCCGAACCATTCGGACCAGCAGATTCGGGCTTCCACATCAGCACAACCCGATACGTGAGGTCAGTAAACCCCCGCCCCTTCATCATCTCGCTCACCGGCCACATGGCACTTTTGCAATTTCCCCATGGGCGTTTCACCAGGTCGGATATTTCATGGTTGCTCAAAAATGCATCAAGGGTTTCCTTCTCCACAGTCTTGATACTGATTTGCTGCTCAAGCACTGCGATCTCGGCCCGGACGGACTGCGCCTCCATTCGATCCTTGCGAATCCTCTCCTGAGAAAGGACCGCTTCTCTAATTTCGTCGGGCGTGGCCATTCTTACTTCTACGGGAGCGCACCCCAGAGAACAGAGAACGTTATACGAATGACCGTTCCAATGCACCTCGGGATACTTTTCCGAAAGTAGCTTTTCGCGTCGCGGCTTGTTTTTACGCAGAACGCTCAGTGGTATTTCCGTCTGATCCAAACCCCGAGAACTATATATCTTTATGTAGAAGTTTTTGAAAGCTGTAGACATTTGAGACTTCGGGACTTTACTGTAATCTACAGGGAAGGGGGTATAAAATTCTCGCTTCCCGACTCGCATCTCTTTGGCGAGCTTGTATTCGGTGAGAACGCGATTGACCTCTCTCCGCTTTTGCACATCTGCGATTTCATCGCGCTCCCTATCGGACACCGCAGCCCTGCGCGCGTTCGTGACGGCCTTCCTGGATATCTCGTACGGATGCTTGTCCGTATGCACTATGGACTTGACTTCTTGAGGATTCCCATGGGTCATCAATTCCTCTCTGTGTGCGGCCACGAAAACGTACTTGGCGCCGTCAGAGAACTGCTGCTTAAACGTAAATCCAGACACATCTGTGGGAAATACTTCACCTGCCGCCGAGTGGATGGCATGGATGAGTTCATGGGCCTGCGTCTGGGACGGGAGCATGACGACCTTCGAGCCGTCCCTATTGGCAACGGCGACGTACTGCGAGGCCCAGGTGATGAGCGAACTGCTCCCCTTTCCGTTGGAAGCATCGGCCACACTGAGAGGCTTGAATTGAGCCAGCTGCCCCATCGGTGCTTCCTTGATCACCACACGCAGATGACTCAGCCCGCCTGTCCGCCCGAGATACGTCCAGGAATTCTTGACATTCGGTTCGAGCAGGCGAAGCCCCGGAACAGCGTCAATGATCTTCTTACCTGTTTTTGTGTGCTCTAGGATGTGAAGATTCACTGTCACATCGTCGAGGAAATCATAGTGTTTCTTGAGTGATCCTCCATCACGAATGATTCCATCGATATCTTCTGGTTTCCCTAGGGACACTCCGATCCCGGGATATACCTCGACCACCCGGTGTGGTACGAAATCCGGCCCCGTGACGTCCGTGATGTCTCGCCCATTGGGCGCTAGGCTCTTCCACCGCTCTTCACTCCGCTGAGGACTGTCGACGGGATAATTCCAAGCAGGTTTCAGGATTTTTGAAAGGTCGCGTTGCTCCCTGCGATGAGGCTCGTACTCCTCGGGGTCCGTGTACTCCAAGTCGAATTCTGGATCGCATGCGAAGGGGTCCCTATCGCAAAGCTGTTCCAACTCCTGATTCTTCTCCTCCAGCATGCTTTGCAGCTCACGCAATCCGTGGCTCGACGCGAAGGGTGCGTCGATCGTTGGAGCCGACGGGGGCTGACTTGCCGCAGTGGGCTTGAGTGCAGCGGAAGGCGTGAGCGCTGCGGTGGCAGAGGGAAGCGACACCCTGGAGACAGCACCGTCCGCAGCGAGCTGCGCAGTCCCTCCCTGGGCGTCCTCTCCCTCAGGAGAGGGCGCCCAGGGATAGCGACGCGCGATTTCGGCAGTTCCTATGATGGAGGTGGCCAACAGAGTCAGCATCACGACACGGCAGGCTGAGAGTTTGTGGTTTCCCCGGGTACCGGAGGCCGGCTGTGTCGTGGCGCTACTCGGCACCACCTCGGCATCCTGAAGCCATCGCCCCTGGTCGTCCACCAGGTCGAGGGCGACATGGTCGGTGGCGTTGTCTGACTGGTCCGGGCGGCGAGCCTGGGCGATGAGCCGCTCAAGCTCCTTCCGCTGTTTCTCGTCCTTCTGGGCCTCACGCCGACCGATATTCGCCCGGTGCTGGTGAGCTCTCGCGAGACCTTCCTTCTTCACGTAGCTGTTCTGCATAGGGCGTACTCCTTCCTACTCCGCCTCCGGCTTCTCCGGGCGCGGGGTGACGTCAGCAAGCCGGCTGGTGCGGGTCGATTCCGGCAGGCCACAGGGGGCGCCGACCGAGCACGCAATGCGAAGCGGTTCTGGCCCTGCCGCTTTTCAGCGAGGACGCGCACGCGACGGCAGCACTGGAAAAGCCACTTCGGCCGACACGGACGGCCGGAGGCTTCCTGCCGTCGTCGTTCAGAACCCCGGAACTCTGGCATCCATCGATGCCGCAGGTACGCGACGCCATCCTCGGCCGGTTGGTCGCAGCGTAGGCAAGCCAGGCTCTACCCAAGCCCACTTGACGTATCGACTGGATGTCAGCATTGACTCTCACTGTGCCGACACGGTTCGCATGCTCTGCTACCGACGAATGATCGCGCCAAGCAGCCAAGCCGTGTAGGGGACAAGGTCCCACTCCTCCGTCGGGCGGGGCAGGCTGCTTCGGAGGCAGCCACGAACGGTGGCCTCGACGGCGGGCGCTCGATCCTACGGACGCAGTGGAACTCGCGGGCGTGATGACCCGTCAGGACGCGAGCGCCGGGGGCGCGATCAGGCTGCCGTACGCACGGGATGCTGGAGGAGCCGGACTACGCGCAGAAGGTGTACGGGAACGAGCGGCAGCGCACCCGAACGCGGTGCGAACGGGCGCGAGTTGGAAACTTCGGAGGGCTCGGTCGGCGGCAACAGGGGCCTGGCTCGGGTGCTGGCGGCCCCGGATCGGGGGAGCCCGGCTCCCGGCTCCGGGGCCCGGGCAGCTTCGCCGCGTCGAGGAGGCGTACGAGGTGTGCGGCGCGTACGACGGCCCCTGGCACTGTGCGGCTGGAGCCGGAGTTTCCTGCGGTGGCATAGCCGCTGGCCCGGGCCCGTCCCAGTCCGCGACCGCCTACCACCACTGGCCTGGCACCGGTTCAGCGGTGCAGGGTGGGGCGGTAGAGGAGTTGTTGCGTGCGGCCGTCGAACGTGCGGGCTTCGATCAGGTCGAGGTCGAAGTCGTCCGCTCCCCCGAAGACCGGCGCGCTCCCGGTCCGCCCGCTGACCACGGGGAAGATGGTCACCAGGACGCGGTCGACGAGTCCCGCCGCCATCAGTGCCCGGTTCAGTGACAGGCTGCCGTGCGAGCGCAGCGGCACATCGGACTCCGCCTTGAGCCGTGCGACTACGTCCACCGCGTCACCGGCCTCGACGGTGACGTCCGGCCAGGCGAAGGGCCCGGCGTCGAGCGTGCTCGACACGACTGTCGTCGGCAGGCTTCGCATCCGGGAGTTCACCGGGTCGAGATCGGCGGCGGGGATCGGGCCGAGGAGCTTCAGGAACAGCCGGAAGGTGTCGGCCCCGAGCACCAGCCGCTGATCCTCGCTCAGACCGGCGATCCGGTCGGCGAGGAACTCGGGGCCCTGCTTCCCCCAGTAGCCGCCCCAGTCCCCGTCGGGTCCGTACGAGCCGTAGCCGTCGAGCGTCGAGAAGACGTCCCAGGTGTAGGTGGCGGTCATGGCGTTCTCCTCGGATGCGGTGCGTGATCGACACTGCGTCGGGCGCGGGCACCTGTCAAGACGGCACAACACGCCGAAACTCATCGCAGCGGCGAGCAGCACGCCGGCACCTCGACCTCTCAGCGCCTCCAAGGCCGCATCCGCGCCCGCACCAGCGACCGCCACCCGAGCCGGCGTCTGCGTCCCGCACGAAGCAGTGCGGCCGGCCACCGCGCGTCCTCGCCCACCGGAAAGGGCTTCGCGAAGGGGCCGGCCTATGCCGGGAGGGCTTCCGTGTGCTCGCCTGTGTCAGCCGCGGCGGCGACGCGAGAACACCAGGCACGCCCAGCCCACGGCGGCCAGCACCACCGCGCCGACCGCGTACATCGTGACCTGCGCTCCGGTCTTCGCCAGCGGCCCGTCGCCACCGCTCGCCACGGGGGTCTCGGAGACGTCCGGCGTCGCCTCGACCACGCTGTCGGAGGGCCGGGGGCTCGCGCTGCGGGTCACGGGAGCGGACGGTGTCGCGGGCGCTTCACTCGTCGGCGTACCCGTGGGTGTGGCCGGTGTGCTGGGCGTGGGCTTGCCCGGCTCCTCCGGCTTGGGCGGCTTCACCGGCTCGTCGGGGGTCGGCTTGCAGCTGAACGAACCGGGCCCCATCCAGGGGTAGTTGTGGGTTTCGTTGCCGGTGCCGTGCATGTGGATGTCACGGCCGACGTAGAGGCGGCCGTTGGTGCTGGCGGTGAGGTCGGCGGAGGCGTTGGGCGCGAGGACGGAGCCCATGAAGTTGCCGCCGCCGGTGAGCGTGAGGTCGCTGGTCTTCTCGAAGTTGTAGAGGACGCGGGAGGCGGCTTCGCCGAAGACGGGCGAGTCGTAGGTGTCGGCGCGCTTGCCGTTGTAGGCGACGCTCATCGGGGCGATGGAGACCTTCTGCCCGCCGGTGACGTTGACGACGACGGACGCCTTGCCGGGGATGGCGCGGAAGTCGAAGGTGGAGGCGCCGTCGAGCTGCTTGGCATCGATGTCGAAGACCTGGAGGCCGGCGTCGCCCTTGCCGGTGAACGTGACCGTGCCGCCCGCGCGTTCGGCGGTCCCGGTGGCCTTGCGAGCGCTGAGGGAGGCGGAGGCGTTCTTGAGCGTAGAGCCGAAGTCCGCGTAGGGCGTGAGCGCGGCCCGGACTCCGACACCGGCGAGACGGAGGCCGCCGTTGGTCTCCAGCCTGCCCTTTTCGTCGATCTTCCCGCCGGCGCGGACGGTGCCGCCGTAGCCGGGTCCATGGGTGAGTCCGTGGCCGACGTCGACGGTGGTGCCGTCCGCGATGGTCAGGTCACCGCCGACCGTGAGCATGGGGGCGCCGGCCGTCGGCAGGATGCCCGAACCGGCGCCGACGCGGCCGACGTTGAAGATGCCGCCGCCGTTCTTGGCGAACTTCGCATCGCCCTTGACGACGAGAAGTCCTTCGGCCTCGGCGGAGCCGCCGTCGACGGTGTAGTCGCCGCCGGCGTAGAGGGCGACGTTGTTGTCGGTGAAGCGGGGATTGTGGCCGATGTTCGGGGCCTTGCCGTCGGCAGGGCAGGAGGCGGAGGGGCCGGTGGCGGGCGCGGCTTGGGCCACGCCGGTGCCGCACAGGCCGAAGACCAGGCCGAGGGAGACGGCGCCCATGGCCCGATAAGGGGTGGTGCGGCGGAGGGCGTTCTGCTTCATCTTTTCTTCATTTCCTAGGTGTGGCTGGGAGCGACGGGGGGCGCCTGGTCGGTTCCAGGAAGAGATCTGGTCGTTCCAGGCGGAGACCTGGTCAGTTCCAGGCAGGGTCGGCGAGGAGGACGGCTCGGGTCAGCGGTCCGTAAGCGCCGTTCTCCTGCGGGATGTTGTGGGCGATCTGGTAACGGCGGACAGCGGCTTCGAGCGAGGCGTCGTAGTAGCCGTCCGTGCGGCCGACGTAGAGGTGGAGGTACTGCATGCGCCACTGGAGGTCGGCGACCTCGGGCCCCTGATCACCGGCTCTCAGGGTGCCGTGCCGGCCGCTTGGGCCGCCGGGCTGCCCGGAAGGGTGGTGGGACGGCCGGCCGCCGGCATGCCCATGGGATCGGCTGGAAGGCCGGCTGTCGGGGTGCGACCGTGGCTTCGAAGGCGACGAGGCGGAAGGCGCAGCGGGCGCGGCGGCGACGGCCTGCGCGGATGCGGACGCTTTCGTCTGTGGTCGCGGGTCGGCGCTCGCGGACCGCGTCGGCGTGGGGGCCGTCGACGCGGAGGGCGAGGCGCTTGAGGTGGGCGCGCCGCTGGAGTCGGCGCCGGCTTCGGGGTTGGCGCCGAAGCCATCGGGCAGAACAGGTGGCGTACGGGGCTGGGCCGCGGCTTCTTGCTGCGTCGGGCCGCCGACCGCGAAGTAGATGGTGAGCGCGGCGCCGACGCCCGCCACGAACGTGAGGCCGAGGACCATCCGGGTGGAACGGCCCTGGTCACCGCGCCTGTGGGACGTGGGCTCCGCCGGAGTTGATGCAGATAACGCTGCTGCCGTCGGCCTCGTGCCAGGGGCTTTCGCGTGGCGGACGCGGGCATGCGGGCGGGCGCGGCGCCCGCCGTGCCCGGCACGGGGAGCGGGTTCCGACCGCTCGGCGGCGGCATCGGCCGGGACCGCGGTCAGCGGCACGGTGGAGTCGAAGAGGTCCAGATCCTGTTCCCGCGGCCCCGGCTGGTCGGCGGATGTCGCCGCCACCTTGCCGAACACACCTCCTGAGTCGGCATGCCGGCAGGCGGACGTGCCGACGGGAGGCGTCTGGTGGGGGATTCCGCAGTCGTAGCAAGGCTGGGAGTTCACGCTTATTCAACTCCTCGTAAGGCAGTTGGGGGCGGACCGCACGACGCTTTCAGGAGGCACGCACGGCGTGCCGCAAACCACGTACTCCGAAAGGGAAACGAGTTCGAGGACGTAACGGGAGAGATGAGGAAGACGTGAAGATCTTGATGGAGGTCAAACTGTGCGTCAATTAGCACAATGAGTACATAACTGGACATAAGGTGATCTTGCACCTTAAGGGACCCATAACATGTGGCTCCTCTCACAGCGACGGGGGGCCCGGCCCCGGGCCTGGAGTGCCGGTATCGCGGCGGTGAACTGGTCCGACCCCCATCTGGCTCCGCACACGACGAAGGACGAACTGCCTTACTCGGCAATCGACTTCAGGTACGGGTGACCGTAGGGCGCGGTGCGCAGCCCCCTGACGCGTCACGGCCGACTGGTCACGGTGCTGCAGAGTCCACCGCGAACTGCCCGATACTGAAGGTACGTTCAGGAAACTGCCGTCCATGACGTTGCGGAGCGAAAGCGGCCAGGCGGTCGACGAGCGCTTTCTGCACGCACGTTTGACGGGCCGTTAGGCCAGGACCCACTCGCCGCGCAAACGTAGGCGAACCCGGCTGATTTCACGCGTGAGTGCCGCCCTGTGGACTCTGCGGGACAGGACTAAATGCCTCTGCTAAAGGGGCCAAAGACGCGGATCTGCGTCCCTGCGGTGTGCTCAAATCGGTGACGGCGTCGCAGGTTTCGCACGCCCAGCCTGAACGGCGCACTCCAGACGCACATTTGCTCTGTTCGAGATGCCGTTGAGTCGTCCTCCCGTTGTCTAGTCTCTAAGACGTGTTGCAGTGAAAAAGTTCTCTCCCGCTGTGGGCCGACGGAACAACAGGAAGGACCGAGGGGAAAAAGAGGATTCGCGCCGGGTCAGGCATGCGAGGTCGCCAGGCGCGGCTCCGCAGGCGCAGGGGCCGAAACGCGGGTGGTCGCTCACCGACCTCAGGGTGCCCCAACGGATGGCGATCGCCGTGCTCGTGCCGCTGCTGGCCGCGCTCAGCCTCGCGGGGCTGCGCATCCACGACGCCAAGCAGTCCGCGGACCGGTTCGACAACGTCCTGGGCGTGGCCGAGGCCAGCCGTCACGCCTCCGCCCTCATGCGCACGCTGGCCAATGAGCGGGACCTGACTCTCGACCCGCGCATGAAGGCGGCCGTCGGCAAGGGCAAGCTCGGCGACTGGCGGGCCAAGACGGACGAGGAGGCCCGGGACTTCCGCAAGCGGCTGGACTCGCTGCCCGCCGGCGCCGGCATGGATCGCCACAACAAGGCCGTCTCCGCCGCGCTGGGCGAGGTGGCCTCGCTGCGCGCCGCCGCGGACGGACACGCTCCTTCCGCTGAGATCGAGAAGGGGTACGGCGGAGTCATCATCGCCATCAGCGCCGTGCACAACCAGGTCGGCGGCATCGGCGACAACGCGCAGTCCGCCGGTCGCACCCTCTACGCCCTCAGCCTCAAAACCGTGATGCTGACGAGCCAGCGCACGGTCCTGGCCGGTGCCGAAGAAGCCGGCAAGCTCACGATCGCCGACCGCGGGGACCTCGCGGCCTCCCAGCTCGTACGCGACATCACGAGCACGGACTTCGACCTCTACGCGGACAAGAAGCAGGCCGCACGGAACCAGGAGATCGACTCCTCCCCCGCCGCCAGGACCGCCGACGCGGCGGTCACCGCGGCCATGCAGCCGGCGGGCGTCAAGCCCCTGTCGGACACCCTGCCGGCCAAGTGGTACAAGTCGCTGACGAAGGTCACCGAGGAGACGACGGCGCTCCAGCGCACCGTGGAGAACCGCGTCATCGACGCGGCCAGGCTCCAGCGCGACGACGCGCGCGACCAACTCATCCTCGATGCCGCGATCGCCGCGGCCATCCTCGTGCTGGCCGCCTCCGTCGCCTACTTCACCTCCCGCCGTCTCGTCCACGGCCTGAGTTCGCTGCGCACCTCCGCCATCAGCATCGCCGACCATCAGCTCCCGAAGGTCCAGCGCCTGCTGTCGCAGGGCACGGTGCTCCCGGCCGAGCTGGAGGGCAAGGTCCTCAACATCGACTCCCGGGAGGAGATCGGGGACGTCGCCCGCGCCTTCGACCAGGTCTACCTGGAAGCCGTACGGCTCGGCCGCGCTCAGGCGCAGCTGCGCGAGGACGTCAACGCGGTGTTCCGTAACCTCTCCCGGCGCAACCAGTCCCTCGTACAGCGGCAGCTCGCCGTCCTCACCGAGCTGGAGTCCGACGAACCCGACGCGCGTCAGCTGGCCCGTCTGTTCAGCCTGGACTCCCTGGCCACCCGGATCCGCCGCAACAGTGAGAACCTCCTGGTGCTCGCGGGTGCCGAGATCGGCAATGCCCGGTCGGCGCCGATGGACACCCTGTCACTGGTCCGCACGGCGGCCTCCGAGATCGAACAGTACGAGCGCGTCGTCCAGCGCAATCTGCCGGCCGTCAGCATCGCGGGCTATGCCTGCAACGACCTCGTCCACCTCCTGGCCGAACTCCTCGACAACGCCGTGTCGTTCTCCAGCTCCGACACCCAGGTGACGGTCAGCGGCCAGCAGTTGCCCGACGGACGGCTCCTCATCGAGATCCGTGACGTGGGCATCGGCATGGATCCGCGGCAACTGCACGAGGCGGACGAATTGCTGCGGGCCACCCGGGAGGAGCAGGCGGGCGTCTCGGACACCATGGGCCTGTACGTGGTCGGTACGCTCGCCAGGAAGCTGTCGGCTGAGGTCCGTCTGTACGCCAACAGCCCCGCGGGGCTGGTCGCCGCGGTGATCGTGCCGGCGCATCTGCTCGTCCCCTCGTCCGGCCCGAAGGAGCCGGCCGCCGAACCGCACGGCCAGTCCCCCGTCCCGGCTCAGCGCCATCCTCAGCCTGCCGAGGCCAGGGAGCATCCCGGCCACGCAGAGAGCACCCAGTCCATACGACGGGTCGCACGCGAGCGCGACGCCGTCCCCCACACCGAGCACACGGCGCAGCAGGAACCGGGCCGGGGCGGGCAGCCGCCGGAGCATCCTTGGCCGTACGACGCCCCGGGTCCGGAGAATCCGGCGCCCCGCGAACACGCCGAGCAGGCCCCGCCGCAGACGACCCGCGTCGGGCTGCCGGTCCGTAAACCGGGCAGCTCCCCGTCGGCGGCCAGGTTCGAGGAGTCCCCCGCGCCGCCACAGGGCACGCCCGCGACCGACGGGCGGCCGAGCCCCGAGCAACTGCGGGACCGGATGAGCGGACTCCACGCCGGAATCGCCCACGCCACCAAGCAGTCGTCCGAGCAGTCGTCCGACGCTTACCAGGCGCCCCAGCAGTACCCGCCGCACCCCGGCCGGCAGCCGGACCAACTGGAGCAGAGCCGGCAGCCGCAGCCGCAGCCGCAGCCGATGGAGCAGACCCCCCACCCCTATCAGGTGGAGCAAGACCAGCAGCCGTACCCCACGGGGCAGGCCCAGCAGCAGTACGGAACGCAGCACAGCCCGCATCCGTACGAGACGAACCCGGAGGAAACCGGTGCGTGAACTGCCGTCCACCGCCCTGCCGACACCGCTTTCAGGGCGCGAAGTACACGAGTTCCGCTGGCTTCTGCAGCGGTTCCTTGACCAGACACCCGGGCTGCTCGACGTGGCCGTGGTCTCGTCGGACGGGGTGCTGCTGGCCCGGGTGGCGAAGGCCCAGCCAGGTGTAGCCGAACTGGCGGCACCGGTGACCAGCGGTGTGGCCGCCCTGGCCCAGGCCGGAGCCGAACTGTTCGGGGCTTCTGCCGAACGTACGGTCATCGAGATGCAGCACTGTGTGCTGGCCGTGACGGTGGTCGGCGGCGGGTCGCTGCTCGCGGTGTCGGCGAGCGTCGACACCGACCGGGCTGTCATGGGCTACGAGATGACGCGGCTGGTACGCCGTGTGGGTCAGGTGCTCACGCCCGCGCTGCGGGACACCCTCAGAAACGGCGGGGGCGGAACCGATGCCCCGTCGACGTTCTATGGCTGAGGCCCGCTGGGAGCCGTACACCCCATGACTTCGCACATCCCGGGCCACGGGACGTCGCCCGACAGCGATGTCCCGCTCGGCCCGCGGCCCTACACCCTGACCGCCGGGCGCACCGAAAGCCGCTTGAAGCTGGCCATCGAGGCGCTCGTCACCACCGCGACCGCGCAGGTCGCGGCGAAACCTCAGGCGTTCTCGCCAGAACAGCAGACCATTCTCGACCAGTGCCAGAGCGCCACCTCCGTCGCGGAGATCTGCGCGGCCCTGCGGGTCCCGCTCGGTGTGGCGCGCGTGCTCGTGTCGGACCTCGCGGTCCAGGGCCTGGTCACTGTCAACCAACCCGCTGATGGTCAACCGACCGCGGCTCTCATGGAAAGGGTTCTCGGTGGGCTCCGCCGTCTCTAGTTCCCACGCCGCCTCCGCTTCCTCCCCTCCCGGCCCTGGAACCGCGCACTCCGCGACCCCTCAGTCGATCACCTCGGCGAAGGTGGTCGTGGCCGGCGGGTTCGGTGTCGGCAAGACCACGCTCATCGGCACCATCTCCGACATCGAGCCGCTGCGTACCGAGGCTGTCATGACCGCCGCCAGCGAGGGCGTCGACGACCTGTCGCAGACGCCGGGCAAGCAGACCACCACGGTCGCCATGGACTTCGGCCGCGTGTCGCTCGACGCGGAGCTGATGCTGTACCTCTTCGGCACACCGGGCCAGGACCGTTTCTGGTTCATGTGGGACGACCTGGTGCGCGGTGCGGTCGGGGCCGTGGTCCTGGTGGACACCCGCCGGCTCGCCGACTCCTTTCCCGCCGTGGACTACTTCGAGCACAGGAAGCTGCCCTTCGTCGTGGCGTTGAACGGATTCGACGGCAAGGAGTGCTTCCACCCCGAAGAGGTACGTGAGGCGCTCCAGGTCGGTTCCGAGGTTCCGGTGCTGACCACCGACGCGCGCATGCGCCACGCGGTGAAGTCCGTCCTGATCACCCTGGTCGAGCATGCGCTGACACTTCGTTGCGTGAGCTGATGGAGGTACCCCCATGACCCCGACACCCTTTCCGGGCCGGCAGGTTCCGGCGCCCCCCGCCCGTACGTCCGGTCTCGAACCAGAAAGGGCCCGCCACATGCTCAGCACGTTCTGCGACAACACTCCCGGTGCGTCGCTTGCCGTGATGGTCTCGGTCGAAGGGCTCGTACTGGCCTGCTCCGACGGGATGGAGACGTCGGACGCGGAACGGCTGGCCGCCCTCGCCGGCAGCCTGGGCGCCCTCGGCCGCGGAGCGTCCCGCGCGTACGGCGGCGGTTGGGTCAACGCCCTCACCATCGACATGGAGAGACATCATCTGTGCCTCATCCCCGTCAACAGCCGGGCGGTACTCATCTTCCTCGCCGACGGCGGCGGCGACCTCGCCTTCGTGATGTACGAGGCCGCCCGAACGGCACACGAACTGTCCCGCACCCTCGACGAGGCCGCGCACGACGACCTGCGCCGCATGTTCCTCCCCCCTCACTAGGCTCCGCCGGGCTTGACAGCGGGCCGGGACGAAAACAGAACAAGAAGCTGACAACTGGTATGAGTACGAAGAGTGATCCCCGCACGGCGCGGTCGGCCTGGTTCTCCGGAACGCCTGCTCCCTCGATGTGGAAGGCCGTCGCGCGCGACGAGGACCGGGAGATCGGCAACTCCCCTGTCGCCTGTAGCGAGAACCCCGAGATGTGGTACTCGGACCTCCGCGAGGAGCAGGCGGAGGCCATCCGGATCTGCGGCACGTGCGAGTTCGCCGAACTGTGCAGGACGGCCGGGCGGGCTGGGCGCGAGTGGGGCATCTGGGGCGGTGAGACGGCGGCTGCCCGGTCCAAGGCGGGGCTCGGTCCGCGGGGTTGGCGCGAGAGGCCGGATCGGCGGACGGGCTGCCCGGGGCCGGAGCCCTCTCCCTGCGGTTCCCAGGCGGCGTGGTCGCGGCACCTGCGCGAAGGGCACGAGCCCTGCGACCTCTGCCGCGCGGCACACACGGCGTTCCTGGCCCGGAAACGAGAGAGCTACCACCGCACACGCGACAAGCTGAGAGCAGCCGCCGAGACGGGCACGGCTGCCTGAGTATTGACGGCCCGTCACTTGGCTCGGCCAGTCCGCGGACCGCGGGCGTCTGCTGTCGGGCCTCGTACGGGTGTGCACCGTCACGCCTCTCTCAGAGGCACGGGCCGTCACGATCCACACGCCCCCAACTGGTGTGGCAGTGAGGCCAGTTCGGCATGGCGCGCGCAGCCATCGGCCCGCGCGGTGACCAGTCGGTGTCAGGCGAGGTGGCGGGTGCGGAGTTCGACTGCGTCGAGGACCAGGCCGAGGGTGGTCTCGAAGACCTCCTGGTCGTCGATGTCGGCCAGGAAAGGGGCGACGGCCGCGAGGTGCGGGTAGGTGGCCGGGGACGCGAGGAGGTATTCGCGCCGCCAGGCAGCCCGGTCGCTCTCGCGGCTGGCGGGGGCGAGGTTGTTCCACGCGGCCTCGTAGGCGCCCAGGGCAAGCACGGTGGTCGCTAGCGAACGGTAGAGGCGGGCAGCCTCCCGTTCCTCGAAGCCGGCTTGATGCAGCGCCGTGAGGGCGACATCCGCGGCGCGGAACTCGCCGTCACGGCTGGAGAGGCGGGTGGCGACCAGGGTCGCCAGGCCCGGCTGCGCGAGGCAGGCCCGGCGGATCTGGCGGGCCATCTCAGCCAGAGTGTCGCGCCAGTTGTCGCGGGGGGAGAAACCCTCCATGGACTTCTCGATGAGCCTTTCGGCCAGACCGCGCAGGATCTCGTCCTTGCCGGAGAAGTGACGCAGCACTGCCGTGTGGTTGGAACCGAGGTCGGAACCGAGGCGGCGCAGGGTGAGAGCGTCGGGGCCGTCCTGCTCGATCACGGCCATCGCCGCGTCGAGGATGACCTGCCGGTTGAGACCGGTCGTCGGCGGGCGACCGCGCCGCTTTCTCGTCGGAGTGTCTGCGCTGGTACCCGGCTCGGTCATGAGGGCCATCGTAGTCGCCGCCGATCGTGCTCTCCCGTGGCGAGCGAACAGGGCGGCGGGGAGCGACGGATGCGCGACCTGCGCGCGCGGGCAGGGATCGCGGCGGTGTCCGTCCCCGGCGCAGCAGGCCATCCCGTCAGCCGTCGCTAGCGGACGGCTATAAATGAACCATCGGTGACACCACCGGTTGACATCGAGGCACGGCGACGCTTCCATGGCTTCCACCGTGAGCCTGGCAGCCGAGGAGGCATCCGCGCCTTCCGGTGCGGCGAAGAGCCAGTAGCGGGAGGAGCAGCGGACGGGGCAGCGGGAGAAAGAGCCTGCTGCCCCGCTCCGTCCGCCTGCGGCGCACGTCACGTCACGTCCGCGCATGGCGACCCATTTCGCGCACGGATGAACTCCATGGACCGGAGGAAGGAAGTAATGAACAGGATCGCGGGCCGTACGGCGAGGGCGTTGGCGGCGGCCGGGGCGGGGGCGGGGGCTCTGTGGCTGTGGCGCAATCAAGGCGACCTAGCGATGCGGAGGCCCCTCAACGAGTGGACCTTCACGCACATGAATCTGGTGATGCCCACCGAACCGGTGCACCGGTCCGCGCCGGGACGCCCGCTGCGGAGCGGGCCCGTCAGGCTGGACTTCACCTATGAGCACCAGGGGCGGCGGCGCTCCCTCGCCGACCTGCACGTACGGACCCACACCACGGCCTTTGTCGTAGTACACCGAGGGGTCGTCGTCCATGAGGAGTACCCCGGACGCTTCGCCACCCGGGCGGCCAGGTTCCAGCTCTTCTCACTGACGAAGTCGGTGACGTCCCTACTCACTGGGATCGCGTTGCACGAAGGGGCGATCACGTCCCTGAAGGACCAAGTGGTGGCCTACCGGCCGGAGCTGGCCGGCAGTGCTTATGCCGGGGTGACGGTGGAGGACCTGCTGCAGATGAGTTCAGGCGCGGGTGGCCTGGAGGACTGGACGGTCAAGGACGCGCTGATCAACAGGTTCGAGCGCGCCGTGACCGGTGGCGGGTCCGTTCTGGAGGTGATCCGTTCGGCCCCGCGGTCCTGCGAGCCCGGCACGGCATTCAATTACTCCACCTTGGACACCCATGTACTCGGCTGGGTCCTGGAAGCGGCTACCGGCACCTCGCTGGCCCAGTACGCGAGCGAGAAGCTGTGGCGCCGGATCGGCACGGAGCGGGACGCCTTCTACTTCCTCACCCGAGGACGGCCCCGCACAGCCCTCGGAGGCGGCTCGTTCAACGCCTGCGCACGCGACCTGGCCAGGGTCGGGCTGCTGATGGCTCGTGACGGCGAGTGGGAGGGCGCACAGATCGTCCCCGCCGAGTGGGTGGAACGCAGCCGCGGTACGACGGTGGGCTGGGGCGTCGGAACCCTCGGTGCCAGTGGCGCACCCCACTACGGCTATGCGAACCAGTGGTGGACCTTGGGGGGAGACACCAAGGCGTTCACGGGGCTGGGTGTCTATGGGCAGTATCTGTGGGTGGACCCCGAGGCCGACGTCGTGATCGTCAAAACCAGTGCCTGGCCCACCCCTGACGACATCGACCGGGACACTGAGACGGCGGCGGCGTTGAAGGCACTGGTGACACATCTGCAAGCACAGACCCAGCCGGGGACACGTACCTGAACCACAGCGTCGTGGCCGGCCGCAGCCTTGCGGAGCGCGCGGAGCCGCGCGGCTAGCCACGACGCGACGCCTGGGCCGCACGGTCAACAGCCTGAAGGGCTGGCGGTGTTCCGGCTCTCCGCGTCGCGGCCCGCGAGCCAGAGGGCGACCCGGCCCGTGAACTCGTGCTGCACATAAGGGCTGTTGTGCGACGTGATCCGCTCCATGTGCCGCAGAACGTGTTCCAAGCGGTCCGGGTGGCCCACCGCGAGTACATCGATGCCGGCCTCGCCTGTGGAGGCGACGATGTACACGCTGCTGTCGAGAGCCATCATGCCGAAGCACGGGTGGCCCGCGTGCACGCCGAGGAACGCCGACGCCGTGCCCCGGCCCATGATGTCCCAGCGCTGCCGGAGCCGGACCCGGGTCCAGACCGCCGGCGCGCCGGCGCCGCTGTGCATGTGGTGCAGTACGTGCCGGTGTGTCCGGGTGCCCTGGGGAAGCTTGACGAGGATCTCGCGCCGGTGGTCGAAAAGACCGTGCCTTCTACCGCTACGGGAAGATTCACGGCACCCTGCATAGCGGTCCGTCGCACCGGCGGCCTGATCTCCTGCACCTCACGTCAACTGAACCCAGGAGCAACCGACATGATGTCTCGTCAGCGCCTCTTCATCGCCTCCGGCAGCCTCGCCGCCGCCGGCGTTCTCGCCCTGTCCGGCACCGCGAGCGCCGCCGTCGTCAAGCTCAGCCAGGCGAACGCCGCCTCCCAGCTCTCCGCGGCGGGCGTCACGCACTCCTCCAGCGGGGGCTGCACCACCCGCTCCGTGTCGACCTGTACCTCGTACGAGCAGATCAACCAGGCGACCGTGGACGGCCTCAAGACCCTGAAGTCGGCGAGCGCGTGCGCGATCAACGTCACCGGCGGCACCGAGGTCGGGCACGCCTCGGGTACGTACAGCCACTACAACGGCTACAAGGCGGACATCTCCCGCAACACCTGCATCAATTCGTACGTCACCAACAGCTTCACGCAGATCGCCACCCGCAGCGACGGTGCCACCCGCTGGCGTTCCTCCGCCGGCAACGTCTACGCCAACGAGGGCACTCACTGGGACATCACCTACTGCGGCGGCGACACCGCCTGCACCGCCGCCGCCAGCGCCTGAGCACACGGACGCCGACTGAGGCCGGCAGGGGCCGACGTCCCTGCCGGGTGTCCGCCCTCGCCGCCTCTCTGGCCAGAGGCGGCGAGGGTGTTCGCGTAGGTGTGGGCGGGTGTTGAGAGACTTGGGGCATGGGGTCTTGGGGAGCGTGGGGGCCGGCGTTGTTGTCTCTCGCGGGGGTTGCGCTCGGCGCGGGTGGGTCGCTGATGGGGCAGTTTCTCGTGTCGCGGGCCGGCACTCGGCAGCTTGAGGTGCAGCAGGCAGCCGCGCACCGGGCGCAGCTCAAGGACGCGGTGTTGAAGTTCTTGGGCCTTGCCGCGCAGGTGGAGAAGGGGGCGCTCGCGCGTTCGGAGGGGGGTGGGGATCCGGGCGATGGCGAGCTCGGGCGGCTCGTCGATGAGCTGTGGCTCGCGCAGGCTGAGATCGACCTGGCTGCCAGGAGTGAACCTCTGCGCGGTGCCGCCTATCGTTATGCGTTCTGCCTTGCCGCGGCGGGCCGGGGCGAGGTGGGTGACGTGTCCGCGCTTCGAGGGGCGCAGGCGCGGTTCATGGACGCCGCCTACGACGATATGTGGCCTGGTCGGCGGCGGGCCGCCTGAGGGACTGACCGCCGTGCCGTCAAGGCGCGGCGGAGCGGCGTCTCCCCCGGAGGCGGCTTCGGCGTGGGCGGCTGTGATTTGGTCATGCGTCTCTTCGTCCTCACGAGTTCTCCGGAAACGCCTGTGCGAAAGGGTCAAATGCGGGTACTTCACCTGCACCGTCGTACGACTGCTCGTACGGCCCAAGCGCAGCGCCAAGCATTGAAGGAGACGAGATGAGCGACGGCCACCCCCTTCGGGACGCGGCGGAGAAGCTGAAGGAGACCCTGACCGGTGAGGCCGCTCCCGACGGGCCGGAGGACGGCGTTCCCGGCAAGCCCGGCGTGGAGTCGCCGGCGTTCGACGAGCCGACCGAGCCCCGGGGCCCCCTGCCGCCCAAGGCCGATCAGAGCGGGCCCCGGCCGACGAGCCCCACCGGGGTCCCGTCCCGCGACACGCAGGATGACGTGGCCCAGCAGGGGCGGTTTCTCACCACCGCGCAGGGCGACCGCCTGTACGACACGGATCACTCGCTGAAGGCGGGCCCGCGCGGGCCGGTGCTGCTCCAGGACCACCACCTCCGGGAGAAGATCACCCATTTCGACCACGAGCGGATCCCGGAGCGCGTCGTCCACGCGCGCGGTGCCGCCGCCCACGGCGTGTTCCAGGGGTACGGCACCGCTGCGGGGGTCACGAAGGCGGCGTTCCTCGGCAAGGACGTCGAGACGGACGTCTTCGTGCGGTTCTCCACGGTGCTCGGCTCGCGCGGCTCGGCGGACACGGTCCGTGACACCCGCGGATTCGCCGCGAAGTTCTACACCAGTGAGGGGACCTTCGACCTCGTCGGCAACAACATCCCGGTCTTCTTCATTCAGGACGCCATCAAGTTCCCCGACGTCATCCACGCCGGCAAGCCGCACCCCGACCGGGAGATCCCGCAGGCGCAGAGCGCCCACGACACGTTCTGGGACTTCGTCACGCTGCACAGCGAGGCCACGCACCACACGCTGTGGAACATGTCCGACCGGGGCATCCCGCGCTCGTACCGGATGATGGAGGGCTTCGGCGTCCACACGTTCCGTCTGGAGAACGCGGCCGGTGAGACGACGCTGGTGAAGTTCCACTGGAAGCCGAAGCTGGGCGTGCACTCGCTGGTGTGGGAGGAGGCGCAGATCGCGGGCGGGGTGGACCCCGACTTCCACCGCCGGGACCTCGCCGACGCGATCGAGGCGGGCGCCTATCCGCAGTGGGAGCTGGGCATCCAGACGTTCCCCGACACCCCCGATCAGACGTTCGAGGGCATCGACCTGCTCGACCCGACGAAGATCGTGCCGGAGGAGCTGGCCCCGGTGCGGCCGATCGGGCTGCTGACGCTCAACCGCAACCCGTCGAACTACTTCGCCGAGACCGAGCAGGTCGCCTTCCACCCCGGGCACCTCGTCCCGGGCATCGACATCACCGACGACCCGCTGTTGCAGGGCCGCCTCTTCTCCTACCTGGACACGCAGATCAGCCGGCTCGGCGGCCCGAACTTCGCGCAGATCCCCATCAACCGTCCGCACGCCCCCGTCAACGACATGCTGCGGGACGGCATGCACCAGACGGCCGTGCACCGCGGCGTCGCGCCGTACCAGCCGAACTCGCTCGACGGCGGCTGCCCGTTCATGGCGGGCGCGGCGGACGGCGCGGACATCGAGGTCCCGACCGAACTGCCGGCCTCCCGCAAGGTACGGGAGTCGCCCGCCTCCTTCGACGACCACTTCAGCCAGGCGCGGCTGTTCTGGCTGAGCATGACGCCGGTGGAGCGCGAGCACATCGTCAACGCCTACTCGTTCGAGCTCGGCAAGTGTTACGAGCAGGCGATCAAGGAACGCGGCTTGCAGTCCCTGGCCAACATCGACGCTGAGCTGTGCGCGCAGGTCGCCGCCGCGCTCGGGCTGCCGGCGCCCGCGCCGACCGTGCCGTTGACGGACCCGCAGCCGAGCGCCGCGCTCTCCCAGATCGGCCGTCAGTGGCCGGCGGACGGCCGGATCGTCGGCATCGTGACCGACGGGACGGTCGACCTGGACGGTGTACGCACCCTCCGGCAGACCATGCTCGACGGCGGGATGGTGCCGCTGGTCATCGCCCCGGCGGGCGGCAAGCTGGATGCGGACGGCGACCCGGTCACGGTGCAGCGGACCTTCGCCACGGCCCGGTCCATCGAGTTCGACGCCCTCGTGGTGGTCGGGGTGCCGGCCGCGGGCGCGGACGCCGTCCCGGCGCGGGACGCCAAGGCGGACAGCGCGACCGCGACGCTCGATCCGCGCGTGCGGCTCCTGCTGGAGGAGGCGTACCGCCACGGGAAGGCCATCGGCGGCTGGGCGGGCGCGGGGCAGGCCATCGAGGCCGCGGGCCTGCCGGTCGCTGATCCGGGTGTGGTGGTCGGTGACAGCGGTACGGCGGTCCTCGATCAGCTGAAGGTGCTGCTTTCCGCGCACCGGGTCTGGGAGCGGTTCGGTACGACGATGTGAGGACTCGCGGCTCGGGGCGGGGCGGGCGGTTTCCTCGGCTCGGGCGGGGGCGGTTCCCCCCAGCCCAAGGCGGGGGGCGGTTCCCTCGGCCCGAGGCGGGGCCGCTCTCCCTGGCCCGGGACGAGACGGTCCGGGGCGGGGCGGCCCGGGCTGGGCGGTTCCCTCGGCCCGGGTCGAGCCGGTCGGGGGCGGGTCTCCCCGGCCCGGTCATCGGGCGACCCGCCCTGACCCGGGTTCGGCGCGGCGATTCCCCGGCCCGGGTCACGCTCCGCCCGCGTCGCCGCCCCACTCCCCCCGTGCACGGCCGCCGGGAACTCGCGGTCCGGCCCCTCGTACCGGTCATGCCCGTCGTCGTGCCCGCCGCGCGTGGAACGTACCCGCGCCGCACTTGCGTTGAAGCGCACTTCAACTCCTACGTTTCGCGGCATGCGATACGTCAAACTCGGTACGACCGGGCTGGAAGTCTCCGCCATCGCCCTCGGCTGCATGAGCTTCGGCGAGCCGGACCGGGGCGGCGAGCCCTGGTCGCTTGGCGCGGACGCCAGCCGGGACATCATCAGGCAGGCGCTTGAGGCAGGCGTCAATTTCCTCGACACGGCCAACGGGTACAGCGCGGGAAGCAGCGAGGAGATCGTCGGGCAGGCGGTGAAGGACTTCGCCCGGCGCGAGGAGGTCGTCCTCTCCACCAAGGTCTGGATGCGGATGCGGCCCGGACCGAACGGCGCCGGGCTGTCCCGTAAGGCGATCTTCACCGAGCTGGACGCCTCCCTGAAGCGGCTGGGGACCGACTACATCGACCTGTACCAGATCCACCGCTGGGACTACGACACCCCGATCGAGGAGACTCTGGAGGCGCTGCACGACGTGGTCAGGTCCGGGAAGGTCCGCTATCTCGGCGCCTCTTCCATGTACGCCTGCCAGTTCGCCAAGGCCCTGTACCTGGCTGACCTGCACGGCTGGACCCGGTTCGTGTCGATGCAGGACCACTACAACCTCATCCACCGGGAGGCGGAGCGGGAGATGCTGCCGCTCTGCGCGGACCAGGGCGTCGGCGTGATCCCGTGGAGCCCGCTGGCGCGGGGCAGGCTGACACGGGACGGGGGCCGGGCCGGGGACACCGCGACGGCACGTGCAGCCACAGACCCGGGCGGCAAGATCCTCTACCGCGACGGGGACCAGGCAGTGATCGAGCGCGTCCACGAGGTCGCCCGGAGGCGCGGGCTGTCCCCGGCCCAGGTCGCCCTGGCCTGGGTCATGCGCAACCCGACGGTGACGTCGCCCATCATCGGCGTCACCAAGCCGGCCCAACTGACCGACGCGGTCGCCTCGGTGGGCGTCGAGCTCGACGCAGACGAGGCGGCCTACCTGGAGGAGCCTTACCAACCCCACGAGGTGGCGTACCTGGAGGAGTCCTTCTACAAGCGAGGGCCGGAGGAAGGTTCCCGATAGGCCGAGTTGCCACCGAGCCCTCGGCTGCCGGGCGCCGTGGGTTCGGGGAGGGCGCGGAAGAGGAGCCAGCTCAGGGCGGGCATGGCGATGAGGGGTGTGAGGGCGGCCCGGAGGGCGGTGGCGTCGGCGAGGTGGCCGAGGAGGGGGCTGGCGAGGCCGCCGATGCTGACGGTGAGGCCGAGGGTGATGCCGCTGGCGGTTCCGACGCGGGACGGCAAGTAGTCCTGGCCGAGAGTGACTTGGAGCGAGAACCTCCTCGGCCCGCACGCCCAGTGGCGCACCCAGATCAGGGTGCACCAGGCGCTGATCCCGCTGGCCGACGGCACCTCTGTCACCACCGTCGCCCACCGCTGCGGCTGGTCGTCGGCCAGCACGTTCATCGACGTCTTCCGCCGCACTTTCGGCCACACTCCGGGCACCCGCGCCACCGCCTGACGACAGACGCTCTTCTCTCAGGCGAAGGCCCTCTTCCAGGACCTCCCGCCGAAGGCGAACACGAAGAAGACGTAACCGGTGTACAGGGCCCACATCCAGAGCAGGCCGCCCCACGCGCCCCACGTCGCCGCCACGGCCATCACGGTGAACAGTGCGAGCAGCGCGAACGTCAGCCCCGCTCCCGGCCAGAAGCCCGCGCGCAGACCGTCGTAGTGGCGGAAAGCGGCGACCACGCCGACGACCTGGACGGCCAGCAGCACAGGTACGAGGACCAGCCGGGTGCCGAACATCAGCCACAGGCCGTGCGACGCCTCCGAGAACCCCCACAGCGTCGTCGGCACCGTCGCCAGCAGCCACGGCACAACCGACACGCCGATCACCAGCGGCAGCACCACCCGCTTGACCTGCACCGCGAACGCCCCCCGCGCACCATCATTCACGGCCTCAAGGTACCCCGCCCGCCCCGAGGGACGGCGGGGCAGGTCACATCGACGCCCGCAGCCGGGCGGCCACCTCGCGGCGTTCGCCGGCTGTGAGGCCGCCCCAGATTCCCTCCGGGACGCCGTGGTCCATGGCCCATTGGAAACAGCGGACGCGCACCGCGCATTCTTCGCAGACCTGTTTGGCCCGGCGTTCTTCGGCCTCCGCCAGTTCGGACGTGCCCACGGGGAAGAAGAGTTCGGGGTCGGAGTCCACGCACAAGGCGTCCCGCTGCCATCGTATGTCGGCGGCAATTCTGCTCGGCAGGGCGCGAATTCGGCGCATGAGGCCCTCCTGACCGTGGCCCGGTACGGCCTTACGGTGGTCCGGGCTCTGGAGCGGTGCGGATTCGCCGGGTCTTTCCGGCTGTCTCCACCCTCGTGAACTGCGGCGATGCGGACAACCTGCCGTTAGTCCCGCCCTCGGGGACCATCGGCCCGACCGTCCGCACGGCCCGCACTTCGCACCCCGCGCTTCATCCCACCATCAGAGGGCCGCGGGCCGGGACTTTCGGCCCCGTGACGCAGAGCGATTTCGGCGCCCGCCCCGCCTCCCAATTCGGTTCGGGATGCGGCGTTTTGACAAAGGGTGAGCCGCCTTGCAGGGTGATGTCAGAAATGCGAACGCGGGCTCCGATTCGGCGAATTCGTCCTTCGGGGCGTGCCGTCGATAGTCGCCCCCGTGTCACCTCCCTCCATTCGGATCGTCCGGCACGTACCGCCGGTGAGAAGGGACTCCGTACCCATGGCGGAAATAACGTTCGACAAAGCAAGTTGTGTCTATCCGGGAGCCGATCGGCCTTCCGTGGACGCGCTCGATCTGCATATCGAGGACGGCGAGTTCCTCGTCCTCGTCGGCCCGTCCGGCTGCGGGAAGTCCACGACGCTGCGCATGCTGGCCGGCCTTGAGGACGTCTCCAGCGGCACGCTCTCCATCTGCGGGCGGGACGTCACCCATCTGCCGCCGAAGGACCGGGACATCTCGATGGTGTTCCAGAACTACGCGCTCTACCCGCACATGACCGTCGCCCAGAACATGGGCTTCGCCCTGAAGATCGCCAAGGTGGAGAAGTCGGAGATCGCCCGCCGGGTCGCGGAGGCGGCGAAGATCCTCGGCCTGACCGAGTACCTCGACCGCAAGCCCAAGGCGCTCTCCGGCGGCCAGCGGCAGCGCGTCGCCATGGGCCGGGCCATCGTGCGCGAACCGCAGGTCTTCCTCATGGACGAACCCCTGTCGAACCTCGACGCCAAACTCCGGGTGCAGACCCGCGCCGAGATCGCCAACCTCCAGCGGCGGCTCGCCACCACCACCGTGTACGTCACGCACGACCAGGTCGAGGCGATGACGATGGGCGACCGCGTAGCGGTGCTCAAGGACGGCCTGCTCCAGCAGGTCGCGTCGCCGCGCGCCATGTACGACCGGCCGGCGAACAAGTTCGTCGCGGGTTTCATCGGCTCCCCCGCCATGAACCTGATCTCCCTGCCGCTGTCCGAGGACGGCATCCACTTCGGCGGCAGCGTGCTCGGCATCAGCCCGGCGGCCCGCGCCGCGGCGGGAGGACCGACGGTCACCATCGGCATCCGCCCCGAACACCTCGACTTCCACGCCAAGCACAGCGACAAGGGCCTCCCCGTCACCTTCTTCACCGTGGAGGAACTGGGCTCGGACGGCTACGCCTACGGCAACGTCGAGATCGAGGACGGGGTGGAAACCCCGCTCACCGTAAGGACGTTCGGCCGGGAGAGCGGGCTGCGGGACCAGACCGTCCGGGTCATCCCGCGCCAGGAGGAACTGCACCTCTTCTCCGACGTGACGGGCGAACGACTGCCCGACTGAGCCGGTCGGGCCCGGAGCCCGGCCGACCCCGAGACGTGGTGGCGGCGGAGCGCTGTCCCGCTCCGCCGCCACCACCCGCTGCCCCCGCCTGCCCCGCGGGGGCAGCACTTTTTTGCGCCGCCGACGTATGTACGTGGACGAGTGCCGCCATACGCGCGCGAGCACCGCCGTACGCGCATGAAGGCCGCCGTACGTGCATGAGTGTCGCCGTACGCGCGTGTGCCGCCGCCGGTGCGTGGAACGAGCCGGCGACGGCACAGAAAGGGGAAGGGGGCTCCGGTCAGGCGGTTGCGGGCGCCGCCGTGGGGTGCGCCGCGTCGAAGGCGACCGCCGCCGCGCCCACGAGCCCCGCGTCCGTCCCGGCTTCGGCGGGCAGCACCTCGATGTTCCGGGTGAAGGACAGCGTGGCGTACCGCTCCAACTCCCTGCGGACGCGGGGGAAGACGAGGTCGGCGGCCTTGGCGACGCCGCCGCCGATCACCACGACCTCCAGTTCCACCAGCGCGGCGGTCGCGGCCACCGACGCGGCCACGGCGCGGGCCGCGCGGTCGAACGCGGCGAGCGGAACCGACTCCCCGGCCCGGGCCGCCTCGGCTACCGTCTGCGCGGTCGCGCTCTCGCCCGTCGGAGGCGTCCAGCCGTGGGCGAGCGCGTACCGGACGATGCTCGGGCCGCTCGCCAGCCGCTCGACGCAGCCACGCCCGCCGCAGGGGCACTCCTCGCCGTCCAGGTCGACGCTCATGTGCCCGATGTGCCCGGCGTTCCCGCTCGTACCGGTGTAGAGGCTGCCGTCGAGGACGAGTCCGCCGCCGACACCGGTGGAGACCACCATGCACAGCGCGTTGGTACGTCCCCGGGCCGCCCCGCACCAGAACTCGGCGGCGGCGATGGCGGGCCCGTCGCCGATGAGCCGTACCGGCAGGCCGCCGGCCGCTTCGCGTATCCGGTCGAGGAGGGGGTGGTCGCGCCAGCCGGGGATGTTGACCGGGCTGACCGTCCCGCGGGCGGTGTCGACGGGGCCGGCACAGCCGACGCCGACGGCGGCGACGCGGCCCCAGTCGGGGTGGGCGCGGAGTTCGTCGACGACCCGGCGTACCTGCGCGGTCAGCACGTCGGCGCTCTCGGCGGCGGGGGTCGGCACCTGGGCGCGGGCCAGGAGCGCGCCGGAGCCGTCGACGAGCGCTCCGGCGATCTTGGTGCCGCCGATGTCGATGGCGGCGACGAGCCGGCAGGAGGGGCCGGAGGTACGGGGCAGAGGGAGGGTGGGCGTCATGGGGATGCTCGCTCGGGTGGGAATGGGTGGACGGGAGGGCAAGGGGGGTGGGACGTATGGGAGATGACGGGGGGGGCGGGGAGGGCGCGCGCCTCATCGGGGGCGCCTAACGGAAGGCACCCTGACGGGACCGCGCCCCGCCGGGGGCCCTTTGGGCGGGGGCGCCTCGCCGGGAGGCACCGTCCCGGAGAACTGTCAGTGGAAGTCGCGTGGTAGCGGCACCTTCGTCTGTGCCGGCCCCGCGGGCGGTGGCGGTGCCGTGCTGTCGCGGGGCGCGAGGCGGGGCAACGGGTCCTGGAGGCAGCGCGGTTCGGCCCCTTCGAGCAGGCTCAGGACCTCCGTGGCGGCGCGGTGGCCGAAGGCTCCGGGCTCGCGTGCGAGGGAGGCGATCGGGGGGTGGAAGGTGCGGCAGACCGCCGAGTCCTCCCAGGACACCAGGGACAGGTCGTCCGGGATGCGCAGTCCGCGCGTGGCGGCGACACCGGCCGCCGCCACCGCCATGACCTCGTTGTGGCAGATGAGCGCGGTGGGCCGCATGGGGCCCGCGAGGAGGCGGCGGGCCGCCTTGGTGCCCTGCCGGTCGGTGAAGTCGGTGGTCACCGACACGGTGTGGTCGAGGCCGAGGCGCCGCGCGGTGGCGCGCAGGGCGGCGATGCGGCGGGCCGTGTGGGCGAGGCCGGGCGGGCCCGCCATGTGCGCGATGCGGCGGTGCCCCAGCTCGTACAGGTGATGGAGGATCAGGTCCATCGCGCCGGCGTCGTCCGTCCAGAGGCTGGAGATGCGGGCGCGGCGGCCGGTGCCGGGCGGGGCCGGGCGGCGGCCGGCCCTCGGGTGTCCCGGGCCTGGGGCGTCGGTCGCGCCGATGACGACGGCGGGCAGTCCCAGCACGGAGAGCACGCCGGGGCGCGGGTCGCTCACTCGGGGGTCGACGACGATGACGCCGTCTACGCGGCCCTCGGACCACCAGCGCCGGTACAGGTCGCATTCGGCCTCGATGCCGTCGACCATCTGGAAGACGAGGGCGTGGTCGCGGGGGGCGAGTCCGGCCTGGATGCCGGAGACCACCTGGAGGAAGAACGACTCCACGCCGAGGCTTCCGGCGGGGCGGGCGAGGACCATGCCGATCGCCCGGGACGGCTCCCGGCCCGGCGCCCGGCCGCGCACTCGTGTGCCGCGGCCGAGGCGTTCGGCGACTTCGATGACGCGGCGGCGGGTCGCTTCGGAGACTCCGGGACGGTTGTTCAGGGCGAAGGAGACGGCGCTGGTGGACACGCCTGCCTCGCGTGCGACGTCCTTGAGGGTGGGAGCGTGGGGCCGCGGCGGGCGGCCTGCCGCGTGCCGCTGCTCGTCGCGGCCCTGCCAGGGGCCCCCGCGCTCGTTCACTCGGCACTCCCCCGCGGACGTACCGCACCGTGCGCACAGTACGGCCTTTCGGCCCTTGCATTTCCTCGGGGCTTCATTGCCCTGGGCATACGCATGTCCGCGGGAATCCTTTCGGGTTGTTCCTACGCGCCACAGTAACGCCACCCACAATTCCACTGTGCACGCCGTCAAGCCACCCTGAATTTAGAGACTTTAGCCCTGTTTAGCCGCCCTGACCTGCGAGTTTGCAAACAGGGAGCGTTTATCGGGCTTTGACGTTAAGGGAATCGGGCTACAGGCTGACGCCCAGTTCTTCGCACCGGGCAAGAACCCAGGCAAGGAGTAGGTCACTCATGTCCATTCGTCGCAGCGCCGCGATCCGGGCAGCCGTCGGTCTCGGTACGGTCCTCTGTCTTTCCGCCGTCACCGCGTGCGGTGGCGGGGGCGGCAGCGATAAGGCCGCGTCCGGCACGGACGGCAAGGTCGAAGGAACCATCAAGTTCCAGACCTGGAACCTCCGGGCGAATTTCAAGGACTACTTCGAGGGCGTCATCAAGGACTTCGAGAAGAAGTACCCGGACGCCAAGGTCAACTGGGTGGACCAGCCGGCCGACAACTACGCCGACAAGCTGAGCGCCGACGCCTCGGCCGGTTCGCTGCCGGACGTCGTCAACGTCTCCCCGGACCTCGCCTACCCGCTCGCCAAGGCGGGCCTGCTGCTCAACCTCGACACGGACAAGACCGCGTCGAAGTTCAAGTCCGAGTACCTGGAGGGTGCCTGGAAGGGCTACGAGATGCCGGGGATGGACGGCACGTACGCCTTCCCCTGGTACCTGAACAGCGGGCCGCTCTTCTACAACAAGACGATGTTCAAGAAGGCGGACGTCGACCCGAACAAGCCGCCGAAGACCTTCGACGAACTGTTCGCCACGGCCCACAAGCTCGCCGACAAGGGCGAGGCGACGCTCGGCCAGCCGCCCACCATCGAGGACTTCGGCCGTTACGGCGTCGAGGCGATGGACAAGGACGGCAAGAAGATGGCGCTCAACAGCGACAAGGGCGTCGAACTCCTCACCAAGTACAAGAAGTTGTACGACGACGGCGGGCTGCACAAGCAGACGCTGACGCTCAAGGACGACTCGACGGGCCAGAAGTTCCTCCAGCAGGAAATCGCCATGAACCCGGGCAGCGCCCACGACCTGGACAACTTCAAGAAGAACGCGCCGTCGCTGTACAAGAACATCGGCATCACCGAGGTACCGACCAACACCGGCAAGCAGAACATGTACCTCCAGGGTCTTTCGGTGAACGGCAAGAGCAAGCACGCGGCGGCCGCCGTCGCCTTCGCGCACTTCGTCACCGACCAGCACAACCAGGAGGCGTTCGGGAAGAAGGTCGCCGTCTTCCCGTCCACGAAGGGCTCGTTGCAGAAGGAGTACTGGACGAAGGAGGACGGCACGGAGGAGGGCAAGATCCGGGTCGCGTCCGCGAAGATGCTGCCGAGCGCGGTCAACTACACGCCGGTCCTCTTCAGCGACGAGATGAAGACGATCCTGCGCAACGAGATCGCCAAGTGCTTCCAGGGCAAGGCGTCGCCGAAGGCCGCGCTGGACAGCGCCGTGGAGCAGATGAACAAGCTCCTTGAGCAGAACTGAGGGGACGTAGTCCCGTGAGCGCGCCCTTCGCAACCGACCCCGGCCCGGTCACCCCGACCGCCGCCACCGCGCGCGACGCCTCCCCCGCCCGCCGCCGTGCCTCCGGGCGCGGCGGCGGGCGGGGGGCCCGCCGCACCCATCACCCCGTGAGTCCCTGGCTGTTCCTCGCGCCGGGGCTGCTGATCACCCTGTCCTTCAACCTCTACCCGTTCGTGTCCACGGTGTGGAAGTCGATGACCGACGCCCGCACGCTCACCGAGGGCAAGTTCGTCGGCCTGGACAACTTCCAGGCCATGCTGAACGACGAGCAGTTCTGGGTGGCTCTGCGCAACAGCGCCCTGTACGTCGTCGTGGTCGTACCGCTGCTGGTGTTCCTGCCGCTGCTGCTGGCGCTGCTGGTGCAGAAGCACGTGCCCGGTATCGCGTTCTTCCGCTCCGCCTACTACACCCCGGTCGTGGCGTCCGTCGTGGTCGTCGCCCTGATGTGGGTGTGGATGCTGGACGACCGCGGCTTCGTCAACGGCGTGCTCCAGATGCTCGGCATCGACCCGGTGCCGTTCCTGTCGAACCAGTGGCTGCTGCTGTTGAGTTCGATGCTGCTGACGGTCTGGAAGGGCCTCGGCTACTACATGATCATCTATCTGGCGGCGCTGACCAACGTGCCGCGTGAGCTGCACGAGGCGGCCGAGGTGGACGGAGCGGGCGCGATCCGCCGGTTCTTCTCCATCACGGTCCCCGCGGTCCGTCCCACCATGGTCCTGGTGGGCGCGCTCTCCTCGGTGTCCGCCTTCAAGGTCTTCTCCGAGGTCTTCATGATCGCCGGTCCGACCGGCGGGCCCGGCGGCCAGGACACCACGCTCGTGATGCTGATCCAGCGGGCCGGCACCGGGCTCCAGGGCCGCACCGGCTACGCCTCCGCGATCTCGATCACGCTGTTCGTCCTGACGCTGATCCTGATGCTGTTCGTGCTGCGGGCCGACCGGAAGGAAAAGGACTGATGAGCACCCCTCCCCCGCCCCCGGCCACTCCCGCGCCGACCGCCGTGCCCGCCTCCGCATCCGCCGCGCCCCCGCCCAAGCGGCGTGTTTCCCGGCGCCGGACACCGACCTGGCGGTACGTGGTGCGCTATCTGGCGCTCACCCTGGTCCTGCTGGTCATGATCGGGCCGTTCCTGTGGCAGTTGTCCACGTCCCTCAAGGGCGCGAACGAGGACATCTTCACCTCGCCGCCCCAGCTCTTTCCGAAGGAGCCGACGCTCGACAACTACCAGGGCGTCGCGGACATCATCCCGGTGTGGGACTACATCCTGAACTCGCTGAAGGTGGCGGTCACCAACGTCCTCACCAACATCGTCGGCGCGGCGATGGCCGGCTACGCGCTCGCACGGCTGCGCTTCAAGGGCCGCGCCGTCGCCTCCCTGGTGTTCGTGGCGGCGCTTCTGGTCCCGATGGAGGCGATCATGATCGCCCAGTTCGCCACCATGCGCAGTCTCGACCTCAACGACACGCTCGTCGCGGTGGTACTGCCCGGCTGCATCGGCGCGATGAACGTCCTGCTCATGCGGAACGCCTTCAGCGGCATCCCGTACGAGATCGAGGAGGCGGCCGTCGTGGACGGCGCGAACGTGTGGCAGCGGTTCGTCCGCGTCGCGCTGCCCGCCGTCAAGGGCACCCTCGCGGTCGTCGCCATCTTCGCCTTCATGGGCGCCTGGGACGACTTCCTGTGGCCGCTCATCGTCCTGTCCGACTCCGAGAACTTCACGCTCACCGTCGGCCTCAACTTCCTGCACGGCACCTTCGCCAACAACCAGCGCGTGATCGCGGCCGGCACCATCATCGCCGTAGCCCCGCTGATCGTCATGTTCGCCTGTCTCCAGCGCTTCTTCTTCCGAGGCGTCGGCGAGGGCGCGGTCAAGGGCTGACCGCCCGGACCACCGCCTCGCCCCCGATCCCCTCCCCTGGAGCCTTCCGATGGCCACCACCCCCCGCTTCGGCGTCAACTACACCCCCAGCCAGGGCTGGTTCCACCACTGGCTCGACTACGATCCCTCGGCGGTCCGCGCCGACCTGGAGTCGATCGCCGCGCTCGGCCTGGACCACGTACGCGTCTTCCCGCTCTGGCCGTACTTCCAGCCGAACCGCACCCTCATCCGGCCCCGCGCCATGGAGCATCTGCTCGACCTCGCGGACGCGGCGGCCGAGTGCGGCCTCGACGTCAACGTCGACGGCCTCCAAGGGCACCTTTCCAGCTTCGACTTCCTCCCCGCCTGGACGCGCACCTGGCACCGCCGCAACCTCTTCACCGACCCGGACGTCGTCTCCGGTCAGGCCGCGTACCTGAAAACGCTCGCCGAGGCCCTCGCGGACCGGCCGAACTTCCTCGGCATGACCGTCGGCAACGAGGTCAACCAGTTCTCCGCCGATCCGCACCCCGACCCCGACAGGGCCACCCCTGAGCAGATCGACGCCTGGCTGACCCGGATGCTCGCCGCCTGCGAGGAGGGCGCCCCTGGCCGGATGCATCTGCACGCCGAGTACGACGCCGCCTGGTACCAGGACGACATGCCGTTCACTCCCGATCACGCCGCCCGGCACGGGGCGTTGACGGCGGTGCACTCCTGGGTCTTCAACGGCACGGCCCAGCTCCACGGCCGGGCCTCGGTGCCCAGCGAGCACCATGCCGCGTACCTCGTCGAGCTGTCGCAGGCGTGGTCCGCCGACCCGGCGCGGCCGGTGTGGCTCCAGGAAGTGGGGGCGCCGGCCCCGCTGGTGCCGCCCGAGCACGCGGCCGCCTTCACCGAGGCCACCCTCGACGCGGCCCTCGACTGCCCGAACCTGTGGGGCGTCACCTGGTGGTGCTCGCACGACGTGTCGCGCTCGCTCGCGGACTTCCCCGAGCTGGAGTACGGGCTCGGGCTCCTCACCAACGACCGTACGCCGAAGGACACCGCGCGCGTCCTTGAGCGGGTCGCCCGGGAGTACGCGGACGGCGCGCGGACGTTCGCGCCCGCGCCGCGCACGACCGCGCTGGTCGTGGACGCCGGGGACCGCCTGACCAGTACGGCCCGGTCGGTGTGCGCGCCGGGCGGGGCGTTCTACGAGGCGTTCTTCCGGCTCGTCGCCGACGGCGTCCGGCCCACGGCGGTGCTGGCCTCGCGGGCGCAGGACACCGGACATCTGGCGGCGCGCGGGATCACGGAGGTGGTCACGGTCGAGCAGGTCCACTGAAGCCGCCGGCGTTCATAGCGGGGCACCCCGGACCCTCCGTCGCGGGGTGCCCCGCGCCCCGGGCACCGTGCTGACGCCCCGCCCCTCACTTCCGTACGACGAACAACACGAGCACCACCCGCACCACAGCATCACCGCACCACCCCATCGAAGGAGACCTCCCCATGCATGACGACCGCGGACTCGTCGAGGCCCGCCTCAAGCGGGTGCTCGACGAGCGCATCCGGCCCGCCGTGTATCCCGCGTCCGTGCCCCTGGACATCGCCGTCTGGGAGGCGCCGGGCGAGCCGGTGCCCGTCGCTGAGGGCCTCGCGGCGCCGACGACGCCCGCGGCGGTGGGCGATCCGTGGGGCCGGCCGTGGGGCACGAGCTGGTTCACGGTGACCGGGACCGTGCCCGCCGCGTGGGCGGGGCGGCACGTCGAGGCGATCCTCGACCTCGGCTTCGACACGAACATGACCGGCTTCCAGTGCGAGGGCCTCGTCTACCGGCCCGACGGCACCCCGGTGAAGGGCCTGAACCCGAACAACCAGTGGGTGAGCGTCGGCGCGCCGGTCGAGGGCGGCGAGGAGATCGAGTTCCGTATCGAGGCCGCCTCCAACCCCGTACTCCTGGACTACCACCCCTTCCAGCCCACCCAGCTCGGCGACATCGAGACCGCGCACCGCGACCCGCTGTACAAGCTGGCGCGCATGGACCTCGCGGTCTTCGACGAGACGGTGTGGCACCTGGTGATGGACCTGGAGGTGCTGGGCGAGCTGGTGGCGGAGCTGCCGGCCGACTCCGCCCGGCGCTACGACCTCGTACGCGCCGCGGACCGGGCGCTGGACGCGATCGACCTCCAGGACGTCAACGGCACCGCGCAGCAGGCGCGTTCGTGCCTGGCGAACGTGCTGGCGACGCCTGCCGAGCCGTCCGCGCACACGATCACGGCGGTGGGGCACGCGCACATCGACTCGGCCTGGCTGTGGCCGCTGCGCGAGACGGTCCGCAAGGTGGCGCGTACGACGTCGAACATGACGGCGCTGCTCGAGGACGAGCCGGACTTCGTGTTCGCCATGTCGCAGGCGCAGCAGTGGGCGTGGATCAAGGAGCACCGGCCCGAGGTGTGGGAGCGGGTGGTGGCCGCCGTCCAGGAGGGCCGGTTCGTGCCGACCGGCGGGATGTGGGTGGAGGCCGACACGAACATGCCGGGGTCGGAGGCGATGGCCCGTCAGTTCGTGCACGGCAAGCGGTTCTTCCTCGACGAGTTCGGGGTGGAGAACGACGAGGCGTGGCTGCCGGACACCTTCGGCTTCGCGGCCGGTCTGCCGCAGATCATCAAGGCGGCGGGCTCCAAGTGGCTGCTGACGCAGAAGATCTCGTGGTCGCAGGTGAACAAGTTCCCGCACCACACCTTCCTGTGGGAGGGCATCGACGGCACGCGCGTCTTCACACACTTCCCGCCGGTCGACACCTACAACTGCTCGATGAAGGGCAGCGAAATCGCCCACGCGGCACGGAACTTCAAGGACAAGGGCGTCGCCTCGGTGTCGCTCGCGCCGACCGGCTGGGGCGACGGCGGCGGCGGCACCACCCGCGAGATGGTCGCCAAGGCCGCACGGCTCAGGGACCTGGAGGGTTCCGCACGCGTCGAGTGGGGCACGCCCGCCGCGTTCTTCGAGAAGGCGCAGTCCGAGTACCCGAAGCCGCCGGTGTGGGTGGGCGAGCTGTATCTGGAGCTGCACCGGGCGACGCTGACCAGCCAGGCCGGCACCAAGCAGGGCAACCGGCGCAGCGAACATCTGCTGCGCGAGGCCGAACTGTGGGCGGCGACGGCGGCCGTGCGGGCCGGAGTCCCTTACCCGTACGAGGAGTTGGACCGGATCTGGAAGACGGTGCTGCTGCACCAGTTCCACGACATCCTGCCGGGTTCGTCCATCGCCTGGGTGCACCGCGAGGCCGAGGCGACGTACCGGCGGATCGCCGGGGAGCTGACCGCGATCATCGAGGACGCGCAGCGTGCGCTGGCGGGCGAGGGCGGGGTGCCGCTGGTCTTCAACGCGGCCCCGCACGCCCGGGACGGCGTGCCCGCGGGCGGCGCGTCGCCTGCCGTACGGGCGGACGCGGCGCGGGTCACCGAGGGCGAGGACGGCACGCTCGTCCTGGACAACGGGCTGCTGCGGGTGGTCGTGGACGGCGACGGCCTCGTCGTCTCCGCGTACGACATCGCCGCGCGCCGGGAGGCCATCGCGCCGGGCACGGCGGCGAACCTGCTCCAGATGCACCCCGACTTCCCGAACATGTGGGACGCATGGGACGTCGACGCGTTCTACCGCAACACCGTCGTCGATCTGACGGACGCCGACGAGGTGACGGCCGTCGAGGACGCCGGGGACGGGGTCGCGGCGGTGCGGGTCGTGCGCTCCTTCGGCTCGTCGAAGGCGACGCAGGTGCTGAGCCTGCGCCCGGGTTCGGCCCGGCTCGACATCGACACGGAGGTCGACTGGCACGAGACGGAGAAGTTCCTGAAGCTGGCGTTCCCGCTGGACGTGCACGCCGAACGGTACGCGTCGGAAACGCAGTTCGGGCACTTCTACCGCGCCACGCACACCAACACCTCATGGGAGGCCGCCAAGTTCGAGGCGTGCAACCACCGCTTCGTGCACCTGGAGGAACCGGGCTGGGGCGTCGCCCTCGTCACGGACTCGACGTACGGACACGACGTGACCCGGGCGGTGCGGGACGGCGACGACGCCGGTGCCGGCGCCGGGGACAGTGACGGCGGGTACGCGGACGGCGGTACGACGACGACGCTGCGGGCCTCGCTGTTGCGCGCCCCGCGCTTCCCCGACCCGGAGACCGACCAGGGCACACACCGCTTCCGGCACGCGCTGGTGCCGGGCGCGACGATCGGCGACGCGGTCCGCGAGGGCTGGCGGGTGAACCTGCCCGAGCGTGTGGTGACCGGCGCGGGCGAGGTCGCGCCGCTGGTCGCGGTGGACGACGACGCGGTCGTGGTGACGGCGGTGAAACTCGCCGACGACGGCAGCGGTGACGTGGTGGTCCGCTTCCACGAGGCTCACGGCGGGCGGGCCCGGGCAGTCCTGACCCCGGGCTTCCCCGCGGCGGACGTGGTCGCCACTGACCTGCTGGAACGCCCGCTCCAGGGGGCGGAGCCCGAGCCGGTGACCGAGGGCGGGGTGCCGGTGGGGCTGCGCCCGTTCGAGCTGCGGACGCTGCGGTTCCGTAGGGGCTGATGCCGTACCGCAGTATCAGGGGCCGCCGCCGACGATCCTCCCGTCGGCGGCGGCCCCGTATCCCGCGACGCCGCCTCTCCGCGCCTCCGCGCCTCCGCGCCTCTGCCGGTCCGTGCCTCCGGCGTGACGGCCGCCCGCGCTACACGGGTGACACGTCGCGGTGCTTGCGCAGGGCCTCGATGAGCCAGGGGTGCACGGGGACGAGGTCCGGTACGACCTGCCAGCCGTTGACGGTCCACACCAGCCGCCAGTACCGGTCCACCTGCGGATCGTGTCCCGCTTCGAACCGCTCGGCCAACCAGCTCCGGAACTCCGCGTCGGGGGTCCGCGCGAGCGCTTCGGCGTAGCGGCGCACGATGCCGTCGACGACGGGTGCGGCCTCCTCGCTGAGCGGGGCGATACCCGCCCGCCGCGCCGCGGTCACCGTCTCCCGGGCGAACCGGGTCACGTCCTCGCCCGCCTCGCTCTCGACGGGGAGCGGCCGTCCGGTGACCTGCCAGGCGGCCGTCCGGCGCATGCGCTCCCGGAAGCCCTCGTCACCGACCAGTTCCAGCAGTTCCACCCATGCGGCGACCTGCTCGCTTGACGGGTCGTCGGGGAGGTCGGGGACGGCGGCGCGCACCAGGGCCGCTTCGGCGGTGGCGGCCTTGTCGGTGCCGAACGTGCCGTGGACGAAGTCGTCCATCAGACGGCGGCGTTCCTCGCCGGTCAGCCGGGTGAGCCTGTGCATGAGTGTGATCTCCTCGGGGTCGGTGGCGCGTCCCGCCGCGACGCGCAGCACGCTCCGGCGCAGTCGAAGTACGCGGATCTGGGCGTCCAGGGCGTCCGCGTGCGCGGCGGCGACTTCCGGCACGGAGACCTGGCGGTCCAGGACCGGCCGGATCGTGGCCAGGTCCATGCCCAGGTCGCGCAGTGTGCACAGAAGTTCCAGACGGAGCAGTGCGTCGAGGTCGTAGAGCCGGTATCCGGCGGGGCTTCGGGTCGTCGGGGTCAGGACCCCCGTGTCCGAGTAGAAGCGGATGGTCCGCACGGACAGGCCGGTCCGGCGGGACAGCTCCCCGATCGAGTAGAGGGTCATGGTGTCCACGCGGCACACTCTGCCGCCTCCACCCACTGGAGACTCAAGCCGGTTTCCGGTTTCCGGTTTCCAGCAGGGCCCTGAGGCGTGCGGTCGCCGGCGGCGGGTGTGCCGGGCGAGGGCGCGGCCCGGTGCGCGGCCCGTCCCGGTCGGGTGTCCGATCGGATGTCTGCGATGGCGGGGCGGCGCGGGGGTGCGTAGCGTCGCTGGAGGTGATCAAGCGCTGAGGAGGACGGTGTGGCCACGCTCTTGACGGGTGCCGCGGTGTGGGACGGCCTGGCCGACGGGCCGGGGCGCCCCCGGGACGTCCTGGTACGTGACGGGCGTATCGCCGAGGTCGGCGAGGAGATTCCGGCGCCGGACGGGGCCGAGGCCATCGACCTGTCCGGGCACACGGTGACGCCGGGCTTCATCGACTGCCACACGCACGTCACGATCCAGCCGCTGCTCGCCCCGGCGCTCACCCAGTCGGAGGCCGCCCACGCGCTGCACGCCCTGCCGGTGCTGCGGACGATGCTCAGGAACGGGTTCACGACGATCCGCGATCTCATGTGCCCCGACCTGGGGTTCACCACGGTCGCCCTGCGCGACGCGATCGCCTCGGGCCTGATCGAGGGGCCGCGCATGCTCGTGGCACCCCACATGATCTCGGCGCGCGGCGGGCACGGCGACTTCAGCGCGGTCGTCGACGGGCAGTTCCAGGGGCACCGGCGGCTGCTGGAGCTGTCCGCCGCCGACGGCTGCGACGAGATCCGCACTCGGGTGCGCACCGAGATCCGCGGTGGCGCGGACTGGATCAAGTTCGGGGCCTCCGGCGGGTTCTCCAGCCCCTCCGACGACCCGGCGCAGACCACGTACAGCCAGGAGGAGATGGACACCCTGGTGGCGACCGCGCGCGACCTGGGCGTGCCCGCCACCCCGCACGGCTACGGGGACGAGTGCGTGCGCCGCGCGGTACGGGCCGGGGTGCGCAGCGTCGACCACGGCAACCTGGCCTCCAAGGACACCCTGCGGATGATGGCCGGCGAAGGGGTGTTCCTGGTGCCGACGCAGTACACGATCCTGGACGACGCGCGCCGGGCCGACGACGACGCCTACTGGGCTGACAAGCCGCTCTACAAGCGCCGCAAGTTCCAGAAGTACCGCAAGGCGCTGCTCGACAGCGCGGAGGCGGTCGCCGGCAGTGACGTGAAACTCGCCTTCGGGACCGACGCCGGCATGTTCCCCCACGAGGAGAACTGGCGCGAGTTCCCGATGCTCGTCTCCACCGGCATCACCCCGGCGCGGGCGCTGCGGGCGGCGACCAGTGTGGCGGCGGAACTGCTGGGCCTGGACGACGTGGGCGTGATCGCGCCGGGCAGGTCCGCCGACGTCATCGCCATGCCAGGGGACCCGTTCTCCGACATCGAGGTCACCGGCAGGGTCGACTTCGTGATGAAGGAAGGCGTCGTCCACAGGCGTCCGTGAAGGCGTCCGTGACCCGCGGCGGACGTACGCGAGTTCGAGCCGCAGTGGCGGTTCTCCCGCTGTCCCGCACCCCGCCGATGGTGTCTCCGGCTCGGGCCGAAAACACACCGTCGGCGGCTACGGCCGAAAAATGCGTATACGCCGCCGCGTGCCGTCGTCACGATGAATGAGTTACCCCCCGTCGCACAGCGCAGCAAGTTCTGTGGCACCAATAAACGGCTCACCCGGAACAGGCGATGGTCTGCGCGCCTGTGGCCAGGACAGGAGGGCGCCGTCGTGCGTGTGCAGGAAGCGTCGAGCTGGCTTCTCGGAGAACTCACGAACCATGGTCGTATTCCTTTCGGTCTCGCGTGTCGGAGGTTGACTTCCTGGGAGTCCCTGCTGGTCCAGCACGTCCTTGGACGGACCGACATCGACATCACCGAGGCCCCGGACCTCGCCGCCGGGCGTATTGCGATAACCCGCTCCGCGCTCTGCGGAGTCTCCTTCTGGGAACCCGGCGAGCCGCCGGAATCCGGTGCTGATCCGCTCGCCTGGATGCGGGTTCCGCCCGAGATCCTCGACATGGTCGACGAGGAGGAAAAAGCCGCGCGGGCGCGAGAGGCCGCCGAATTCCAGGAGGTCGACGCCATTCTCGACGGATGGCGGCGCACGGGCGAACTCGACCGCAGGCTGGCCCAGCTCGCCGACTGGGTGGAACGCGTGGAGACCGTCTACGTGTTCGTGGGACGCGAGGTCTTCTCGAAGTCCGACGCCGGCAGCAACACGCTGACCCGCGAGGGCCGCCTCGTGGCCCTGCGCGAACGGCCGCTCGACGACTGGACGGCGGCCGACCGCTTGTTCGTGGTCCTCGCGCACTGCCTGTTCAGCAGCGGCCGATCGGTCCGCTTCGAGGAGTTCAACGGGACGCAGTTGTCGGTCACCGGCCTGCGCCAGTTCCTTCTGGAGCGGCACGCCGCCTACTGCGCCGCGCTCGGCCGCGCCGCCGCCGTCCCGGGCGGACTGCCGCTGCCCCGGCTGGCCGAGGAGGTACGTGTCCTGCAGTACGAGGTCGACCGGCGCGCGCCGCTGATGCGCTACCGCCGGATCAACGGCCTGACCTTCGTGAAGAAGGAGTACCTGGCCGACTTCCCGCTCCCCCGCGACCCCCGCGTCCTGCCGGAGCTGGTCGCCCGCCACGGCCGCGCGCACCTGGGCGTCGAGCCGTCCGGGCACGCCCGGACGGACCTGCGCTCCCTGGTCACCGCGGCCGCCCGCCGCGACGCCGAGGGCGCGGGCAGCGGGCATGGCGCCGTCGGTGAACTTCTCGCGGCGATCGTGCTCTCCGCCGTCCACGCCACCGAGTCGGACTACGGCATGTCCAGCTCGGTCCGCGACCTCACCCGATTACGAGGCGCCCGCCCAGGCGGCCCCGAGGGCGTTCTGACGCTCAAGAAGGGCGACTTCTTCTGCTGCTGCCTCCCCCACACCACCCGCATGGCCGCCGCCGGCGAGGAGACCGGGCCCATCCTGTGGCGGGCCGCGCAGCGCATGATGTACAACCGCTGGCACTTCGCCCCCGGCGAGTTCGACCGCGAGGACATCCCCGGGAAGCGGCACTACTTCTTTCCGCCGCAGGTCCCCGACATCGCCGCGCACGCCGAACACCACCACGGCGGTCACGTCGCCTCACGGGTGCGCTACTCCATCCGCGCGCCGGGCGCCCAGGTGTGGCATCCGCCGTTCACGGTCTTCGGGCACGGCTTCCGCGGCTGCTACGACATCCGGCTGGTACGCATGGAGGGCCCCGCCTACACCCTGCGGGACCTGCGCGAGGCCGTACGCCACTGCTCCCTCGTGGACGAGCTCTGGCGGACGCTCGCCGACGGCGTGCAGCACGGCACCCTGCCGGTGCGGGCGATGGCCGGCTTCGACCGGGACTGGTACGCGTCCAAGGGCTGGGAGCGGCTGCACGCCCACACCCTCGCCGCCGGCGCCCCGGCGGCCCGCGCCCCGGCCGCCGGTGCGCTGCCCGTCGCCGGGTGACCGCCCTCCCGTAGCGGCCAGGAATCCGGACCCCGATGCCGCCGCCACCCGCGCCGACACCACCCGCGCCCACGCCGCCCGTGCCCACCGCCCGTTGCCCAGGAAGCCTCTGACCAGGGGGAAACAACCCACATGCGCGAACAGACCGCCGGGCCCGCGTCGAGCCCGCCCGCCCCGGTCGCCGATGTCATCGACCTCGTCGCCCGGACCGTGTGCCAGGACACCCGGCACCGCTTCCATTACCGGGACGCCCAGACCCTGCGCTCCCTGAGCCTGGCCGAACTCGACGCGGGGGCCCGACGCGTGGCCGCCCGGCTCAGCGCGCTCGGCGTCCGCCCGCGTGACCGGCTCGGCGTCATGGCGCACAACCGCGTCGAGTGGGTCCTGCTCGACCTCGCCGCGCTCAAGCTCGGCGCCGTGACCGCCGCCATCGAGCCGGGCCGGCACGAACCGGCGGCCATGGCCCGCGACCTCGGGCTGCGCCTGCTGTTCACCGACGACCCGCGCCACGCCGAAGAGGCGGTCGCCGGTTCGGTGGTGCAGGGCGTCACGCAGGTCCTCGCCTGGGCCCTCGACCCCGAAGGCCCGGGCGAGCTGCCGCCCCACCCCGGCTACGACCCGGCCGACATCTGCGCGATCAAGCAGACCTCCGGGAGCACAGGGCCGCCCAAGAGCATCGAGGCCACGGTGGCCAGCACCAACCGGTCGATGCTCGCCGTCCAGGAGATCTTCGAACACCGCGACGGCGACAACCTCCTGGTCTTCCTCCCGCTCTACTTCCTGCAACAGCGCTTCTGGATCTACTCCGCCCTCACCTACGGCCATGACGTCACCCTCGCCGACCGGGGCAGCGCCGCGCAGACCGCCCGCGCGGTCCCGCCGACCGTGATCATGGGCGTGCCGGGCTTCTACGAACAGCTCATGACGCGCCTGGAGGCCGAAGGCGACTGCTCCGACCTGACGAGCAGGGGCGCGGCGATCCAGCGGGCGCTCGGCGGGCGCGTCCGCTATCTGTGGACCGGCTCCGCGCCGGCGGGACGCAAGATGCTGCACTTCTTCAACGACGCCGGTGTCCCTCTCTACGAGGGCTACGGCCTCACCGAGACCTGCATCGTCTCCAAGAACCATGCCGGCGCCTTCCGGATCGGCAGCGTCGGCAAGGTCCTGCCGCACAAGCGGGTCCGTTTCGACAAGGACGGCATCCTCATCGTCGGCGGCGACGCCCCGCTCAACACGCGCTACGCCGCCTGCCCGCCCGGCGCGAGCGAGAAGACGTTCCTGCCCACGGGCGAGGTGAAGACCTACGACCTCGGCCATGTCGACGAGGACGGCTATCTGTACATCGACGGCCGGGTGGACGACATCGTCTCGCTGAGCACCGCGCTCAACATCCTGGTGCCCGCCGTCGAGGAACGCGTCCGCGACCTGCCCCAGGTGCACGACTGCGCCGTCTTCGGCGACGGCCGCCCCTACCTCGCGGTAGTCGTCTCCCCCGCCGTCCCGGACCTCGACGAGGACGGCCTCGCCCGCGACCTGACCGCGCTGAACCGTGAACTCCGCTTCGATCAGCGCGTCTACGCGGCCGTCGTCGCGAGCGAACCATTCTCCGTAGGGAACGGCCTGCTCAACGCCCAGTACAAGCTGGTGCGCTCCCGGATCGGCGCGCGCTACGCGGACGATCTGGACCGCGCCTACGACAAGCATCCCCTGTGCAACGACGGCACCCTGGGCGAAGCACCCGTACTGGTGACCCCCGCGGCCGGCGAGCCGCCCCGAGAGCAGACGGAGGGACCTAAGAAGTGAGCTGGGAGGAACTGGCCGGCATCGAGCCGGCCAACGACCGGGTGACCTTGCGGCGCGTCCGCGTCACCGACACCGAGGCGTTCGCACGGATCGTGTACGAGCCCGAGATCTGGCGCTACTTCGTACAGCGCATCGAGACCCCCGCCGACCTGCACGCCTTCATGGAGAGCGCCATCCGGGACACGCTGACGGGCACGCGCATCGTGTTCGCCGTCGTCGACAACGCCACCGGCCGCATCGTGGGCAGCACGGCCTACGGCAATCTGGCCCCGGCCGACCGGCGTCTGGAGATCGGCTGGTCCTGGCTGTCCGCGGGCGCCCGCGGGACGGGCGTCAACCGGGCGACCAAGCTGGCCCTCCTCGATCACGCCTTCGACGTACTCGGCTGTGAGCGGGTCGAGTTCAAGACGGACGTGCTCAACGAGCGGGCGCGCGCCGGACTCGCGGGCATCGGCGCCGTCGAGGAGGGGGTCCTGCGCAGCTTCAACTTCATGCCGGGGGGCCGCCGCCGCGACGTCGTCTACTACAGCATCCTGCGCGACGAGTGGCCCTCCGTACGCAAGGACCGCTTCCAGGAGGCAGGCGCCGCAAGGTGAGCCCCGTACCCGCGTCATCCCGCCCGCAAGGAGGTCCCGTGCACCGCGACTTCGTCTTCGAGGCCGACGCCGAACGGCTGGCGGCGACCACGGTCGGCGGCGACGAGGGCACCGACCCGGGAGTCCTCGTCCTGCACGGCCTCGGGCCCACCACGACCCGGCACCGGACGCGCTATCTGCTCGACGCGCTGGCGGCGCACGGGCACTCCTCACTCACCTTCGAGTTCTCCGGCAACGGCGACAGCACCGGCGAACTCAGCCGGTCCACCCTGCGCCGGCGCCGCGCCGAGACCCTCGCGGCGGCCGGCCTGCTCGACAAGACCCGGCCGCCCGTGGTCATCGGCACGAGCATGGGCGCCCACCTGGCCGCCTGGACCGTCCCGGAGCTGCGCCCGCGCGGCCTGGTCCTGTTCTGCCCGGCCACCTACCCCGCGCACGCGATCGACCTGCCCTTCGACGGCAGCCTGGTGCGCCCGGCGCGGCATCCCGACTCGCCCGCGTACGCCGCGCTGCGCGACTTCGAGGGCGACCTGCTGATCTTCGGCGCGGGCCGGGACGAGGTGTGTCCGCCCGAGGTCGTCGACGGCTACCTCGCCCACGCCACCCGCGCCCGGTCCGTCGACGTCGTCCGCCTGGAGGACTGCGGCCACTTCGTCCACGACTGGCTGCCCCACCAGGAGTCCTTGCGCAAGGACGCGGTGGCGAGGCTGCTGCGTCTGCTCGCCGCCTGACGCCCACACGGGAACCAGCGCGCCCGCCCGCCCACGCATCAGCGCCGCCCCGCCCACCCCCGCACCCGCGCACCGAGAGAGGCATCGCCATGCAGCAGAACGAGCCGAACTTGCTGAAACGGCAGGACATCGACGCCCTCCGCACGGTCGAGGCGGCCTTCCACTCCGGCCCGCTCGCTGAGGCGCTGGGATCGGCCCCCGAGCTGGAGCGCCGCCGCGGCCTGACCCGCGAGGAGTTCGACCGGGAGTACCGCTCGCAGGGGCGCCCGGTCGTGCTGGAGGGCTACGCCGCCGACTGGCCCTCCGTACGCGGCTGGACCTTCGAGAACCTGGCCGTGCGCTGTGCCGACGTGCCCGTCACGGTGGACAGCTACTCCAGCAGGTCGGCCCGCAGGACCACCTTCGGCGAGTTCGTCCGCCTGCTGGACAAGAACGCCGACGGCGGCTCCCCGCTCTATCTCCAGGAGTGGTACTACCAGACCATCGCCCCGCAGCTCGCGCCGGACATGCCCGAACTGGACATCGCGCAGTACGACTTCCGGCGGGACCTGTACGGGGAGGCCGCCTCGGCCAATCATCAGCTCTGGATCGGCCAGCGCGGCGGCGTCACGCGGCTCCATCAGGACTCGTACTCTGTCGACGTGATGCATGTGCAGATCGTCGGCGAGAAGCTGTGGCACATCATGGGCCCCGACGCCGAACTCCTGCCGGGGCCCGGCGGCGAGGCGCGGATCGCGGACCTGTGCGCCGCGCCCGGGACGCGGCTCATGCGCTTCGTGCTGCGGCCCGGTGACGTGCTCCACCTCCCCGCCCGCTGGTTCCACCGCATCGAGCTGCTCAGCGACTCCATCGGGCTCGGCCGCAAGGCCCTGGACAGCGCGAACCTGCAAGCCCATGTCCGCCAGCGCGTAGGGGAACTGCTCGCGCTGGCCCTGAACCCCGACGAACTGAAGGTCACCCACTCCGAGTTGTTCGACGTCGTCGTCGCCAGGGCCCGCGCGCTGGCCGACCGGATGGACATCGACCTGTCCCGCTTGCGTCAGTGAGGTAGACAACGTCCATGAGGCAGCGCAACATCCTGGTCGTCGGCGGCATCGGCGGCCAGGCCCACGAACTGGCCAAGGCGACCGCCCTCGGGGTGCGCCACTCCATGGTCCAGGTCCCGGAGTTGGCGAGCGACGAACAGGCCGCGCGCACCGGGCGGTACGCCGTCCTCGGCTACCGCGACCCGGACGCGTTCCTGCCGGTGGCCCGCGACTGGCACGCGGCGGACCCCTTCGACGCCGTGGTCTCCTTCACCGAGTACGGCCTGGAGCCCGCGTCCCGCGCGGCTGTCGACCTGGGCGTCGCCGGCGACAATCTCGCCGCTGTCCTCGCCACCCGCGACAAGACGCGGACCCGCGCGCTGCTCGACCGGCACGGGCTGAGCCCCGTACGGCACCGGGTGTGCCGGTCCGCACAGGACGCGGGGGACTTCCTGGCCGAGATCGCGGGCCCGATCGTCCTGAAGCCGACCGCCGGCGGTCTCAGCGAGGGCGTCTACGTGGTCGAGTCCGCGCGGCAGCTCGCCGAGCGGTGGGCCTGGACCACGGCGGTGTCCGGGCCAGAACCGGTGCTGGCCGAGGAGTACTTGAGCGGGCCCGAGTTCAGCGTCGAGACGATGTCCCGGCACGGCGGGCACCAACTCGTCATGATCACGGAGAAGTTGACCACCGACTTCCCCGGTTTCGTGGAGCTGGGCCACCAGAGCCCGGCCCGCCTCGACCCCGGCGCGCACCAGGCCGTCGAGGACCTGATCCTGCGGTTCCTCGACGTCATCGGGCAGCGCACGGGCCCGGTCCACAGCGAGGTGCGCCTCACGCCGGACGGCCCGCGTCTCATCGAGGCGCAGACCCGCGTGGGCGGCGACCAGATCTGGGAGATGTGCCAGATGGTCACCGGCTGCGACCAGATGACGGAGACCATGTGCGCGCTGCTCGACCTGCCGGACCCGCCGCGCGTCCCCGAGGCGCGCGGCGCCGCCATCCGCTTCTTCTCGTACGAGAACACGCGCGTCCGGCAGGTCGAGGGAGTGCCCGACGCGGAGCGCGCCCCGGGAGTCGTCCGCGTGGAGTGCTCGCTGCGGCCCGGTCAGGAACTGGGCCCGCTCCTGTCCTCCGCCGACCGGCAGGGGTACGTCCTGTGCGCGGGCGACAGCACGAAGGACGCCGTCACGAACGCCGAGGCGGCGCGTGAGCTGGTCCGCGTGGACCGCGAACCGCTGCCCGCCGCGCCGACCCGCCGAAGCACCACATGAGCGGGGCCGGGCGGCCCGTCAGGCCCCGCCCGGACCCGCCCGGACCCTTCGGACCCGCACTGAGCCAAGTGAGGAAGCATGCGAATTCTCGTGTCCGGCACCAACAGGATGTGCCATGACCGCCTCCGTGCCCTGGGACACGAACTGGTCCTCTTCGTCCCCCGGGGCAGGGCACGGCCCGAGGACGCGGTGGGCCTCTACACGCACGTCGTCATCCTCGACGACAGCGCCGCCCCCGACCTGTGGGCCGACGTCGCCGAGTCCCTGCACCGCCGTACGCCTTTCGACGCCGTCGCCGCGTTCAACGAGCACACGTATCCGATCGTGCGCGCCGTCAGTGACCGACTGGGCGTCCCGACCACCGTCGACGTCGATCTGTACGAGCGGGTGGTGGACAAGGCGCGGATGCGGGCCGTCCTGGACGAGCACGGCATCCCGAGCTGCCGGTACCGCTTCGCGCGCGGGCGGCAGGCCGTCCTGGACGCCATCGAGGACATCGGCCTGCCGTGCATCGTCAAGCCGGTGGACACCGAGGCCAGCATCGGCGTGTCGTATGTCGGCGCGGCCGAGGACGTCGAGGCGGCGCTGCGCCGGGTCGGCCCGCATCATGTCGAACGCGGGGTGGTGGTGGAGGAGTTCCTGGACGGCGAGGAGTACAGCGTCGAGGCGATCTCCGTCGGCCGCGAGCACCGTGTCGTCGCGGTCACCCGGAAGTTCACCGACCCGGAGACGTTCGTGTCGCGGGGGCATGTGGTGCCCGCGCCGCTGACCTCCGACGAGTACGACGCGGTGTCCGCGTACGTCGTCCGGGTCCTGGACGCCTTCGGCTTCCACGACTGCCCCTCGCACACCGAGGTCATGCTCACCTCACGCGGGCCCCGCATCATCGAGATGCACAACCGTGTCGCCGGGGACGCCATCATGGACCTCGTACGCCTCGCCACCGAGGTGGACCTCTACGACCTGATCGCGCGGCAGAGCATCGGGGACGACGTCGCCGCGCTGCTGCCCGCCGAGATCGCCCCCGTGCGCAGCGCCGCCGTCTGGTACGCGGCTCCGTCCGGGCCGCCGACGCACACCCTGCTGAGGGTGGAGGGGGTCGAGGAGGTCCGCGAGATGCCGTACGTGGACACCGTGACGCTGCTCCAGGAACCCGGCAGTCCCCAGCCCACGGTCCGTCAGAACTTCGACCGCTCCGGCCTTGTCATCGCCGTAGGGGAATCGCCGCAGGAGGCGCTGGCCCGTGCCCGCGCGACGACCGGGATGCTGCGCTTCGTCTACACATGGAGCGCGCCGGAGGTGTGAGCCGCGCCCGCTTTACGGAGACCGCTACACGCGGGGAACGGCGCAGCCGGCGCGTCCCGGGGCCGAGGTGCGGCGCGGCCGATGGCGCTCTTTGCACGCGCAGGACGGCACCTTCATCGCGTGACCGGGCTCCGTCTGCTCCTGTCCACGGGTACCCCGGGCCGGGCCGCGGGGCCGGCGTGCGGCCTCCCGGCCGGGCGATCGGTCCCCCGGCCGGGGCCGGGGACACCGTCCACGCCGACGCGCGCCGGCCGGGAGCCTCCCGGGGGCGCGCTCAGGCGGCGGATGGCCCTCTGTAATTGCACCCGCTCCTCCACAGGAAGGTCGCCGCCTTGGGCGAAGTGCAGGACGCGCTCGGCGACCAGCCGGAGTTTGACGTTGCTCCGTTGTGAGACGTCCAGCAGGACGCGCCACGCCTCCTCCGGGGAGACCGCGGCTATGACGACGACCACGCCGATGGCCTGGTCGATGGTCGCGTGGGAGGAGACCGCTTTCTCCAACTGCTGGTTCTCCGTGGAGAGACGGTCGTACTCATGGACCAGATCACCTACGGAAAGCAGAACAAGCGGATTGTGCTGAGAAAGCGCAAAGAAGGCCATGCCTTGGTCACCGATTCCCGAGAAGCGCGAGCCGTGCCTTTCCACCGTGCCAAACATCCCCGGCCCCCGCTACCCGACTCTCCGGCCGGCACATCGGGTGACCAGGAGAAACGGCAGAACCGCTCGAAGTACTTCCGCGGTGATCCGCGCGGTCAGGTATTGCCGCACTTTCCGGCACAGCTCTTCCCTCACCCCCCCACTGAGGTAGTGACAGGTAGGGGTGCTGAAAACAGTACTGGGTCAACTGGCCGTCCTGGTTTCACACGAGGCCCCGCCCGCTCCTTACCAGGAACGGGCGGGGCCTCGCGGTGCGCGGAGGGGCACGGGTCCTCACCCGTGCGTCACCCGGGCGAGCGGGCGCGTCACATCGTCGGCGCCTCCTCGATGAAGGTGTCGAGGACTCCGTCGGCGACCTTGACCGGGCCCTGCGGCCGGGTGGTGCCGGGGATCGTCCTGATGGCCGCGGCTTCCTTCGCCAGCCGGGCCGCCTTGTCGAAGTCGGCCTTGCCGCTGCCGGGGCGGTCCGATTCGGCACGCATGCCGTCCAGGGAGCTCCGGAACGAGGCACCCCACAGGTCGAGGGCGTCCAGCCAGGGTTTCGTCTGCGCCAGGAACGCCTGGTTGTGCTTCATCCCCGTACGGATCTGCCGGGGCGCGTCGGCGAGCTGGTCGGCGTACGCGCCGAGGGTGCGCAGGGCGGCCTCGCGTCCGGTGCGGCCGCCGCCCCATGCCTTCTTGAAGTCGGCGATCCTGGCGGCGAGTTCGGGTGCCTGAGGCTGCCAGGCGGTGGGGCCGAAGGTCGGTGCCAGGTGTTCGGTGTCGAAGAACGCCAGCAGGGCCCGCGCCGTGCGCTGGTCGCCCCCGGCCAGATGGTCGGCGGCAGCTCGCCACGTACGAACCGGGTCGTAGTCGTTGTCGTTCCAGGCGAAGGAGGCGCCGCCCATGAGCGCGACCTTGCTGGGCTGGGCCTGGTTCATCGGGTTGAGCACGATGCCGTTCAGTGCGTCGTGCAGACCCGCTTCGCGCTTGTCGTAGGGGGCCATCAGGAGCCGGCCCTCGGTCTGGCCGAAGTCGTTGACGGGGTAGTTGTCCCAGAGGAACACCTTGCGGCCCCAGACCTTGGCCGCCGCGTCGGCGTCCGCCTTCGAGATCGACGGAGGCACGACGTCCGTGCCCGTCCACTGGACGACGACCTTCCGGTCGAGCTGCTCGCGCAGCACCTTCTTGTACGCGGAGTCCGCCGTGTCGGAGTACTCCGTGGGTACGAACTGGAGCGGCTCGGCGCCCTTGTGCGTGTCGATGAACTCGCGCTGGACCGCGTTGAGCAGGTCGGTCTGCGCCTTGCCTGCGGCGGCCCGGCCCGGGGCGCCGTACTTGGTCTCGTCGCCGGCGCAGTTCCACTTGGTGTAGCTGATGTCGTCGAGTGCCACGTAGAAGCTGCGGGCGCCTTGCTCGTACAGGGTGCCCATCTTCTTCTTCATGGCGTCGAGGTCGCCCGGGTCGCTGTAGCAGATCGACAGGCCCGGGGACAGGGCGTAGGTGAAGCCGACGTGGTGCTTGCCGGCCTCCTGGATCAGCTCGCGCAGGGAGGCGAGCTTGTCGGCGGGGTAGGGCTCACGCCACTGGTCCCGCAGGTACTTGTCGTCCTTGGGCGTGTAGATGTAGCTGTTGGCCTTGATCTCACCGTAGAAGGCGAGCTGGTCGAGGCGGTCGCTGTGCGACCAGGGAGCGCCGTAGAAGCCTTCGATGCTGCCGCGCAGCGGCATGCTCGGGTGGTCGGTGATCGACACGGACGCGATGGTGCGCTTGCCGGTGACCAGCTGGCGCAGGGTCTGGGCCGCGTAGTACACGCCGTCGCCGTCGTTGCCCGCGAGGACGACGCGGTCGCCGCCCGGTGCCTTCTTCGTGACGAGCGAGTAGCCCTCGGGCACCAGGGTGCCGGGCACCGTGCCGCCGGCGTCACGCAGCGCGGAGGCCACGGCAGGGTCCTTGATGGAGCCGACGACGACGTTCAGCGCGCCGTGGGCGGGCGGCTTCGGGGCGCCCTGTCCGGCCTTCGTCGTCGTGATGTGGCGGACGCCCGCCGATGAGAGGGCCCGCTCGACGACGGCCGTGGTGGCGGCGTCGACGTTCTCACCGACGACGATGTTCGCCCGTCCCCTGACGTGGATCTCCTTGCCGGCCGCTGTCATCCGCTGAGGAGTCGGGGTGACGACGGGCAGGGTGCCGCGCTTCGCGGCGGCCGCCTGCTTCCCGGCGGCCGGGGCCGGGCCGTCGAGCGCCTGGGCGGGGGCGGCGAACGCGCCCATGGCCATGATCAGTGCGGTACCCACGGACAGTGGTCGGAACGCGCGGGGGAAGCGGGCGGGACGGGGAACGGGGCTTTGCTGGACGGGCCGTTGTGGAGCGGGGCTCGGGCGAGAGGGACGTTGGTGAGCAGACATCGGCAGTGTGCCTCCACGGCTTTGTGGATCGTCGCCCGTCAGCGACGAGTGCGGTCTAGACCACCACCAGGGCATGTTTTATGTCAACTTCGCACTAAAATACTTAAGTTCAGCAATGTGACTGAATCACCCGACTTATGAGTGGGCCTCAGGTCAACGGCCGAGCAGCAGCCCACGCACCCGCCGATGTACCCCACACGCTTCCGTCGCCCCCAGGTCTGGCAGTCGCCCCTCACCTCCCTCCGCCCGGACCACGGGGTTCCAGGGCTCTGGCGGTGAAGGCCGCCAACCGGGTTCGCATCTGCTCGCGCGTCATCCGCTTTTGCCCGACGAGGTGTTCGACGAGGTCGGCGCGGACGGCGGCCAGTAGCGCGTGTGCGGTGAAATCGCTGTCGGCGTCGGCGAGTCCGGGGATCTGCTCCAGTGCGGCCCGAAGCGTGCTGTGCCACTGCTCGTAGTGTTCCGCGGCGTAAGGGCTGTCGCCGCCGGTGCCCTCCAGCGCCAGGGCGAGGTGGCGGTTGTCGATCTTGAAGCGGAGCAGGGCGTCGAGGAGGGCGGGTACGCGCTCCAGGGGCGGCGTGGTGGGCCCCAGAGGTGGCGGCCCCTCTTCGACGGCGAGTCTGATCGGCGCGAGCCGCATCTCGTAGAGCGCGTGGATCAGGCCGGTGCGGTCGCCGAAGCCGCGGAAGAGCGTCGCCTTGCCGACGCCGGCCGCTGCCGCGATGTCGGCCATGGTGATGGCCTCAGGGCTCCCACCACGGGCGAAGAGCGCGTCGGCAGCCGCGAGGACGGCCTCCCGGTTACGAAGGGCGTCCGCGCGTGGCTTGCGTTCGGGCATGGGGTTCCTCCCATTGCAAAGCGGACCCCGGGTCCGTATCGTCGAACCCGCGAAACGGACTCAGGGTCCGTATCGTACGGGACGGAGCACCCCATGAGCACGAACACCGCACCGGCAGAGCTGTACCGACACGGCCTGCGAGCGCTGCTGGACAAGGACATTGCTGCCTGGATCGACCTGTGGGACGAGAACGGGATCTTCGAGTTCCCGTTCGCGCCGGACGGCTGGCCGAAACGGCTGGAGGGCAAGGCGGCCGTCGCCGCCTACATGCGTGACTACCCCGACCGCATCGACCTGCACGACTTCCCCTATGTGGAGATCCATCAGACCACCGCCCCCGAGACCATCGTGGTCGAGATGCGCGGTGTCGGCCGCCTGGTGGACACCGACAGCCCCTACGACATGTCGTACATCGCCGTGGTCACGGTCAAGAACGGTCTCATCACCCACTACCGCGACTACTGGAACCCGCTCGCCCTCCAGAACCCCGCCACTCACTTCGCCAGGAGCAACTGATGACCGAATCCCAGAAGTTCACCCTGGTCATCGGGGCCACCGGCACCACCGGGAGCCGCGTCGCCGCCCGGCTGGGCGCCGCGGGCCTGCGCGTCAAGGCCGCCAGCCGGCGTGCGACCCCGGTCGGCGGGGCCCGCCCCGTACGGTTCGACTGGGACGACCCCGCGTCCTTCGAGGATGCGCTCGAAGACGCGGACCGGGTCTATCTCGTCCCGCCTGTCGGCTCTCCGGATCCGGCGGCCGTCATGCTGCCCTTTCTCCGGCAGGCCCGCGCCGCGGGAGTCCACCGCGCTGTCTTGCTCAGCTCGTCGGCGATCCCCGCCGGCGGGCCTGCCGTGGGACAGGTCCATCAGGCCCTGCCCGGCCTGTTCTCCCAGTGGGCGGTTCTGCGGCCCTCGTGGTTCATGCAGAACTTCACCGCCGACCACGCGCACGCCCGGACCATCCGAGCGGACGGGACCATCCGGACGGCGACCGGCGAGGGCCGTGTGGGGTTCGTCGACGCCGACGACATCGCCGCCGTCGCCGTGCACGCGCTGACCGAGGCGCAGGCCCCGAACACCGACCTGATCATCACCGGGCCCCAGGCCCTGAGCTACGGCGACGTCGCCGCCGTCCTCACCCAGGTCACCGGCCGGACCATCACCCACCGTCAACTGACGTACGAGCAGATGCGTGACCGCCTGGCGGCCGACATGCCCGCCGAGTTCGCCGCGCTTCTCGTCGGCCTGGACCACGCCATCGCCGAAGGTGCCGAGGACCGCACCACCGACACGGTCCAGCGCCTCACCGGCCGCCCGCCGCGCACCTTCCGCGCTTTCGCGGAACGGGAGTTGAGCGGAATCCCGAGTTGACCCGAATCCGGAGCTGACCTGTCACCGGGAGGTGTGCCCGGGGCCCGCACGCCGCTAGCGTCAAGCCCATGATCGTATGGCTCAACGGCACGCACGGCGCGGGCAAGACGACGACCAGCGCACTCCTCCAACCGCTGATTCCGGACTCACGGGTGTTCGACGCCGAGAAGGTCGGCGAGACGCTCATGGACATCAAGCCGGGGCTGCCCGCGACGGACAACTTCCAGCACTGGCCGCCGTGGCGGCCCCTCGTGGTCGAGACCGCCCGGCGCATCCTCGACTACACCGGCGGCACCCTGGTGATGCCCATGACCGTCCTGGTCGAGGAGTACTGGCGCGAAATCAGCTCGGGTCTCGCGGAGCACGGCATTCCGGTCCGGCACTTCGTCCTCCACGCCGACCAGGACACCCTCCGCGCGCGCATCGCGGGCGACACGGTGATCGGCCCCGACTCCCCGTTCCGGCTCCAGTACTTGAGGCCCTACGCCGAGGCGGCCGGCACCTGGCTGCACGCCGAGGCCGAGGTCGTCGACACCACGCACCTCACCCCCGCCCAGGCCGCCCAGCGGATCGCCGAGGCCGTCAAGTAGCGGGCCGGTGCCTACAGTTCGAACTCCAGGTGCTCGATGTCCGTGAAGCGGATCTCCTCCAGGGAGCCGGCGCGGCGGCCGCCGTCCTGGAAGTAGACCTCCTTGAGCGCTTCGGCCGCGATCTGCTGGAGCTGCTGCTCGGTCGCGCCGGACTCCTGGGCATCGAAGAGGCGGGCGGCGTGCGTGGGGGGCAGGCCTACGGTGAGGTAGCGCATGCGGTCCTGGTCCGTCGTGCCGATGGGCGCGGTGTAGCCCATGCGGGCGCGGACGTCGATGACGATGCCGTCGGTGGTCGCCGCCTTCTGGCGGGCGCGGGCCCGTACCTGCGGCTGCCAGCGCCTCTTCACCTCGTGTTCCATGCGCGCGGCGAGGTCCGGGCGGGGCTTCTTGATCTGGTCCTTCACGTACCGCTCGACCGTGCGCTGCGAGATGCGCAGCATCTGGGCGACCGCCCGCGTGCCCTTGAGCTGCCTGACCAGATACCGCATCTGCGCGCCCGCGCTCTTGGGCGCGGGCCGCGTGAACGCCTTCTGCACGGCGGCGTCGAGGCCGTCCCCGAACAGGCTCATCGTCGCCTCCTCCTACTCTCCGTTGTCGGCGTCGGTGCCGTCCTTGATGTACCGGGCGAGGTTGAGGTCGGGGGCGTCGAACCGCTCGCGGACCTCCTCGCCCCACAGGACGCTCTGCGTCCCCTCCCACTTGACCAGGCCGGGGTTGACGCCGAGCTTGAAACCGCCGGGCAGCGGCTTGCCCTCGCGGTAGGGCAGGAAGTCCAGCGGGGACGGCCCGGCGGCGGCGTAGACGACACAGTCGGACAGGATCGCCACCGGGTACTGGCCGGTGAAGGCGGCGTGCTTGACGATCTTGCGGTGGAGGTTGGTGCGCGTACGGGAGATGACCGCCGCCCGGATGTCGGGCCGCCACGTCGGCCGGGCCAGCGCGCGCCACGGCTCCCCCGGCCGCCAGCCCTCGCCGCGCGGGCGTTCGCGGAGCTTGCCCAGACCGCCCTTGACGGTCGCCTTGATCGCGGAGACGACGACCGCGAGTTCCGGGTCGCGGTCGCGGTAGCCGTTCATCGCCGTGAGGAACTCCTCGGGCGGCAGGTCGGCGGCGACGCCGAGGTCGGCCATGGTGGCGAGGTAGGCGTCGCGCAGCCGGTTGTACCAGCCGTCCAGGTAACGGCCGTTGTCATGGCGCACCCACGCCTCGACGGGTCGTACCTCGTAGCCCAGTTCGGCCGCGTACGCCACGGTCGGGGTCGCGTACCAGGCCGGGCCATCGGGCCGCTCGCCCTTCGGTGTGAACGGGCTCGGCAGCAGCGCGCCGTCCAGTTCCACCCACTCCTTGCCGACCTTCACGCGGGACAGGTCGACGTGCGAGAGGTCGACCAGCCAGGAGCCGGGGAGCTTCGGGTCGAACGCGGGGTTCGTGACGTGGGTCGCCGCCCCGAGTCCGACGGTGAGGCCGTTGGCGCCGGCGGCGAAGGCCATGTTGACGTCGATGCCGACCAGATGGCGCAGGGTGCATTCGGCGTCGGTCATCGGCCGCGCCCAGTCGTACGCCTCCTCGAACAGCTTCTCGCCCGGGCCGCGTACGTGGAAGCGGGGCAGGTCCTTGAGGACGGGGTGCCCGTCGGGGGCCTCGCACGGCGCCGGGTCGACCGGGTCCTTGCCGAGGGAGCCGGGGTTGTGCGCGGAGTGCCGCTTGCCGTCGGCGTCGGGCTCGGAGGCGCGGGTCGGCGGGTGCAGGGCGGTCATCAGCTCCAGGCCGGTGACGGCGGTGGAGCCGCGCGGTGTCATCACGCGCGTGGCGTACGTGCCGAGGACGCGGGCGAGTTCGGCGGGCGGGAGGTCCGCGGCCGCGCCCCAGTGCCGGGTGTCCAGCGCGTTCCAGGACGGGACGCACAGTTGCACGCAGGCCCGCTCGGAGCCGGTCGCGGGCCGGTAGATCCGCGCCCACGGGCCGAAGCCGCGCTTGGTCAGCTTCCACTGCGCGCGCTGGAGCTGCTTGACGACCTTGTGGCTTTCGGGGATCCGGCCCGCGTGCTTCTCGTCGTCCGTGAGCGTGACGGGCAGGCCGTAGCGCTCCAGCGCGGCTTCGGTGAGCACGAGCAGCGGGTCGGCGTCCTTGCCGGGGCCGGACAGGCGCGGCTGGCCGAGCTTCGCCTCGCTGAGCGTCCACTCCACCAGCGACGGCAGCGACTTGGCGGGTACGTCGAGGACCAGACCGCCGGCGCAGTACGCGACCACGTTCCCGTCGACGGCGTCGACGACCGCCAGCGGGCCGTTCTCGAAGCGGGGGTCAGGGGCGGCGGCCGCCGCCGGGGGCGAGGCCGGGGCCGCCTTCTTCGCGCCCGGGCGGCGGGGGGTCGCCGGTGTGGGGCGCGCGGTGCCCGTGGGGCGGGATGCGGCGGCGGGGACGGCGCCGGGCGAGGTCTCGGGCGCCGGCTCGAGGGCCTGGGCGGCGGCCGGCGGGGCCTCCGTCTGGGCAGGGACGTCGGCGACCGGGGCCGGTGCGGGGGTAGCGGCGGCTGTGGCTGTGGCGGCGGGAGCGGAAGCGGGCGGCTCCTGGGGCGCGGGATAGAGCTGCGCCAACTGCGCCAGCAGCCGCGCGTACGCCTCACGTTCCGGACCGCGCGGCTCGGTCGGCTTCTTCACCGACTCCCAGGCGGACACCGTGGCCCGTCGTACCTTCAACGCCCCGGCCACGTCGTCCAGCGTCAGCCCGTGCGCGACGCGCAACCGTTTGCGCTCCTCGGCGGACGGCAGCGGGGCGCGCGAAGCGACCAGCGCGTCCACCGCCTCGAACAACTCCGACATGCAGCACCTCCCACCGCGCACCCTACCTTCGAACCGTACGGACACCGCATATGGACCGTACGTGTCGCGTACCCCGGGGGTTCCCGGGTCGGCCCGCCGACGGCTCTCGCGTAGCGAAGGCCGTGGCGGAAGCCGTAGCGAAACCGACAGCGAAGGGCTGAGCGGACGTCAGAGAGGTGCCGAACGAGTCATCCGGCGGTCTTCGCCTCCTTCAAGAGACGTCCGAACGTGTTCGGGGTGAGGCGTGCGAAGTGCAGGGACTGGGAGACATCGCGCCCGTTCGCGTCCTGCTGCGGCGCGCCGTACGTGCATACGCCGACGACGTTTCCGCGCGGGCCGAAGAGGGGCCCACCGCTGTGGCCGCCCCGCCCGGCGCAGTTGTCCGTCTTGAACCCGACCGGTTTCACGACGGTGTCCTTCTTCACTCCGGCGACGCAGTAGAACATCTCCGTACCGGAGAATTTCTTTCCGCCGGTGGCCGGATATCCGAAGGTCGTCCCCCGGACGGGCCCACGATTCGTCGTCTGGACGGTCTTGTACGCCTTTCCGAGCGTGCCCGCCAGCGTCTTGCCGGTGGCGGACGGGGCGACCTGCATGACGGCGATGTCGGATCCGGCCGTGCTGACGTAGTCGCCGTCGTCCCCCTTGGCGTAATCCGCGAGGACGAACCACTTCTTGACGGTCCACACGCCGAACGGCTTGTCCGGGGTCTTTCCGTAGAGGTCCGGGACGAAGACCATGTCCTGCTGCGGTTGCGAGGCGTCGCCGTCGCGCAGGACGCAGTGCGCGGCGGTCAGGACGAGGTTCCCGCCGATGGCCGAGCCGGTACAGGTGTTGTCCTTTCCTTTGGTGGTGAAGGCGACCTTCCCGACGCCGCGTTCCATTCCCCGGGAATAGGGCAGGGACGGCCGCCCGTATCCGATTCGGTCGCCGCCCGGGGTCAGGACCTTGCCCGGGGGCGGCAGGGCGTCGTCGTCGATCGCGTCGCTGACGGGATTCGTCAGACGGTCGTCGGTCCAATGCGCCGTCGCGGCCTTCATCTGTTCGGGTGGCACGGTCCGGACGAGGACCTTCCCGTCGCTTCCGGGTGACAGGTCTCCCGCGTCGGCTGAGGCGGGCGCCGTGAGGGAGACGGCCGCGATCGACACGGCGGCGGCCGTGACGGCAGTAGCGTTACGCAAGGCTCGCATGGGGGGGGGTGCTCCGGTAGGGGTGAGCGGTTCGTCGCCGCTCACTGCTGAGGGGCTGGAGGAATGCGTCCATCACCTTGCCGCTCTCGCCGCCCAGAACGTGGCATTCCCGGCGTGGACATACCCGGACGAGGTACGTGTGGCCTACAGCCGTTCGTCGGTTCACCGGCCTCGCCCCGCGCGGGACCGGCGGGCGCCGTCGCCGCATCCGCCGCCCGCTCCGCTCCGGAAGCAGCGAGGAGGAGGTGCCTTCCTCTGGCCAGCCGACCAAACCGGAGGCGTGCCGGCTCCGGATCACCTTCGTAGACCACCGACCCCGGAGGACCCCGTGAAAGAAGCCGTGCATATCGGCAGGTATGCGTCCGCAGAGCCCGATCTGCAGGAGTTGGTGGGGCAGGTGGCGCTCGGGGACGAGGGGGCGTTCGCCTCGGTGTACGACCGGGTGGCGGGCCCGGTGCTGGGGACGGTGCGGGCCGTGCTGCGGGACCGGGCGCAGTCGGAGGAGGTGGCGCAGGAGGTGCTGGTCGAGGTGTGGCGGACGGCCCCGCGCTACCGGCGTGAGCTGGGCACCGCGATGAACTGGATCCTGACGCTGGCCCACCGGCGCGCCATCGACCGGGTCCGTTCCGTGCAGGCCGCGTCCGCCCGCGATCACAAGGCGGCGCTGCTCGACCACACGCCCGCCTTCGATCAGGTCTCCGAGCAGGTGGAGGCCCGTCTCGAACGGGAGCAGGTGCGGCGCTGTCTGCGGACGCTCACCGAGATCCAGCGGCAGGCCGTCACCCTCGCCTACTACCGGGGGCTCACCTACCGGCAGGTGTCGGAGGCGCTGGCCGTGCCGCTCGGCACCGTCAAGACGCGGCTGCGGGACGGGCTGATCCGGCTGCGCGACTGCCTGGGGGTGACCGCGTGAGCACCGTCGACCCGCACACCCTCACCGGCGCGTACGCGCTGGACGCGCTGCCCGGCGACGAGCGCGCCGCGTTCGAGGAGCATCTCGCCGGCTGCCCGTCGTGCGCCCAGGAGAGCGCCGAACTGAGCGCCACCGCCGGCCGGCTGGGGCTCGCCGTGTCCGTCGTACCGCCGGTCGAGCTGCGCGAGCGTGTGCTGGGGCAGATCACTTCCGTACGGCAGGAGCCGCCTCGGGAAGCCGCGCGGGTCCGGCCCGGGCGCACCGGGGCTCGCAGGGGCCGCGCCCTGTCGCGCTGGGCGCTCGCCGCGTGCCTCGCTGCGGCCGCCGCCCTGGGGGGAACCGCCGCCTGGGAGCACCGGCAGGCGACCGACGCCCGCGAGCAGAGCGCCCGCGCCGAGCAGCGTGCCGAGCAACTCGCCGCGGTCCTCGCCGCGCCCGACGCCCGTACCGGCTCGGCGACGATGCACGGCGGCGCCACCGGCATGGTCGTCGTGTCCGAGAAGCGGGACCGGGCCGTGTTCGCGGCCTCCGGGATGAGCCGGCCGCCGCGCGGCAAGGTGTACCAACTGTGGTTCGACGACGGCGGCACGATGCGTCCCGCGGGGCTCATGGACGCCGACCGGCCCGACCAGGCCGTGCTCCTGGAGGGCGGGGTCGGCGGGGCGTCCCGCATCGGCGTCACCGTAGAGCCCGCCGGGGGGTCCGAGCGGCCCACCAGCGCGCCCATGATGCTGATGGGTCTTCCGGCCTGAACGCGCTTCGGGCAGCCGCCACTTGGAGCGCTGCCCCTTGGAGCGCGGCCCCTTGGTGACTCGGGGCCGTGTTCCGCGCGGCCGGTGAACAGCGCAGGACCCCGCGTTGTCCCGTCCCGGGGGGGGCGGGGCGGCGCGGGGCCCTGCGCTGCTTCGGAGCGGTCAGCCGTCTCTCGGAACCGGTCCCGGACGGCGGGTCAGCTCTTGGGCATGAGGACGGAGTCGATGATGTAGACCTTCGCGTTGGCGGTGTCGACGTTGCCGCACACGACGTTCGCCGAGCCGTTGACCTTGTAGGACTCGCCGGAGCCCGCCGTCGTCAGCTCGGACTTCTCCAGGGTCTTGAACGTGCCGTCGGCCAGGTCCTTCGGCGCCAGCTTCTGCCCCACCACGTGGTACGTGAGGATCTTCGTCAACTGCGCCTTGTCGTTGAGGACCTTGTCCAAGTCGGCCTTCGGGATCTTGGCGAAGGCGTCGTTGGTGGGTGCGAAGACGGTGATGTCCTTGGCGTTGTTCAGGGTGTCCACGAGGCCGGCCTTCTTCACGGCGGTGACCAGGGTCGACAGCGCCGGGTTGTGCGAGGCGGCCGTGGCGACCGGGTCCTTGGCCATCCCGTCGAACGAGCCCGCGCCGTCCTTCGGGACGGCGCCGCAGGCGGGCCCGAACGGCTTGCTCATGGTGTTCATGTCACCGGAGGGGCTCGCCATGTCGGAGCCCTTGGAGGCGGAGCCCTGGGACGCGGCGGTGGAGGCGGACGCGCTGTCCGACGCCTTGTCCTTGGAGCTGTCGGAGCAGGCGGTCAGGGCGAGCGGCAGCACGGCGGCAGCGGCGGCGATGACGGCGATACGGCGCAGGGGGGTCTTCATGACGGTCCCTCGTCCTTCGGATCCGTGAGGGCCCGTTGCCCTCATCGCCCTTGATCCGGAGCTGGCGGGCGGATGGTTTGGTCGACGTTCGCGTCCCGGTCCGCGATCACCCGCACGAGTGACGCTCCGGGCCGGGTGCGCGTGGCCGTCTTCGCGGGGGCGGGCGCGGGGCGGATGGCGTGATGCGCTGTGCCGGACCGGTCGTGTGACAGGCCGCAAGGCCGGTGGCGTGCCTGGCCATAAGTCCGGTGGCATGCCTGACCGTAGGGCCGATCGTGTGACAGACCCATCCGCGCCCGTGGGCAGAACGGATTCCCCGTATGGACAACCATGTGAACGAGCACCGCTCCGGCCGGCGGCCCCGCCTGGCCATCGGCGCACTCGGCGCGCTCAGCGGCCTGCTCGGCGGTTACGCGGCGCTCGCGGTCGCCGAACTGGTCGCCGCCGCGGCGCGCCCGCAGGCCGGACCGGTCGTGGCCGTGGGCGGCGCGGCGATCGACCGTACGCCTGCCGCCGTCAAGGACTGGGCGATCCGCCACTTCGGTACCTCCGACAAACTCGTCCTGGAACTCGGGATCGTCGTCGCGCTCGCCGTGCTCGCCCTGGCCCTCGGGGTGCTCGCGGTGCGGCACAGGGTGGCGGGCGCCCTCGGCGTCTTCGGTTTCGGGGTCGTCGGCGCGCTCGCGGCGACGACACGGCCGGATTCCCTCGGCGCGGGCGACGCCCTGCCGTCCCTCGCGGGGGCGGCCGTCGGCGCCGGGCTGCTGTTCCATCTGGCGGGGCGGCTGCCGGGGGCGCGGGCGGACTCGGATTCCGTACGGCCGGGTGATGTGTCGGGGACGGGCGGCCCGGAGTCTGAACGTAAGGGTGAAGCTAAAGGTGAGGGTGAGAGCGAGGGTCAGGGTGACGGCCCGTCGACGCTCGCGGCCGCCGCGCGGACGGCTTCCGGAACCTGGGACCGGCGCGGGTTCCTCGTCGTGGCGGGGGCGGCCGCCGTCGCCTCCACGGCGGCCGGTGCCGCCGGGCTGCGATTGCAGGGTACGAGCGGCGCGGGCGCGGTCGCCTCGCGGAACCGGGTGGTCCTGCCCGCGCCCTCCTCCCCCGCCGCGCCCGTGCCCGCGGCCGCCGGGCCACGCGTCGCCGGCCTGAGCCCGTTCGTCACACCGAACGCCGACTTCTACCGCGTGGACACCGCGCTCGTCGTCCCCAAGGTCGACACGAACGGCTGGCGGCTACGGATCCACGGCATGGGCGTGCAGCGCGAACACACCTTCTCGTACGAGGAGTTGCTGCGCATGCCGCTCATCGAACGGGACATCACCCTCACCTGTGTCTCCAACGAGGTGGGCGGCCCGTACGTCGGCAACGCCCGCTGGCTCGGCGTACGACTGGCCGATGTCCTGCGTGACTGCGGGGTCAGGCCGCCGTCCCAGGGCGGGCCCGCCGACCAGTTGGTGGCTCGCTCGGTGGACGGCATGACCCTCGGCAGCCCCGTGAACACCGTGATGGACGGGCGGGACGCGCTGCTCGCCGTCGGCATGAACGGCCGCCCGCTCCCCTTCGAACACGGCTTTCCCGTACGGATGGTGGTACCAGGGCTGTACGGGTACGTGTCGGCGTGCAAGTGGCTCAAGGAGATCGAGCTGACGACGTTCGCCGCGTACGACCCGTACTGGGTCCAGCGGGGCTGGGCCCGGCGCGCCCCCATCAAGACGGGCTCGCGCATCGACACCCCGAAGCCGTTCGCAAGCCTCTCGGCCGGGGCCACCGTCATGATCGCCGGGGTGGCCTGGGCGCAGCACCGGGGCATCGACCGGGTCGAGGTGCGCGTCGACGACGGCCCGTGGCAGCGCGCCCGCCTCGCGGCGCAGGACACGACGGACACCTGGCGCCAGTGGTCCCTGCCCTGGCGGGCGACGCCCGGCACCCACACCTTCACGGTCCGCGCCACCGACCGAACCGGCCACACCCAGACGAGCGACCGCGCCCCGACAATGCCGGACGGGGCGACGGGATGGCATTCGGTGGCGGTCGAAGCCGGGTGACGGGAGCGGCGTGGGGCGGTGGCGGCGGGCGGTGTGGGCCGCCGCCACGGGGAGTGTGGCGGCGGGTCATCCAGGGGGGTGGGGTCAGGACTCCGGGCATTCCTCCGATACGTAGCGGCGCAGCCAGGTGCGGAAGTCGGGGCCCAGGTCCTCTCGTTCGCAGGCGAGGCGGACGATGGCCTTCAGGTAGTCGCCTCGGTCCCCGGTGTCGTAGCGGCGGCCCTTGAAGACGACGCCGTGGACCGGGCCGCCGATGTTCTCGTCGGCGGCCAACTGCTGGAGGGCGTCGGTGAGTTGGATCTCGCCGCCGCGGCCGGGTTCCGTCGTGCGCAGTATGTCGAAGATGTGGGGGTCGAGGACGTAGCGGCCGATGATCGCGTAGTTGGACGGGGCCTCGGCCGGGTCCGGCTTCTCGACGAGGTCGGTGACGGAGACGACGTCGCTGTCCTGGGTCGCGCCGACCGCCGCGCAGCCGTAGAGGTGGATCTGCGACGGCTCGACCTCCATGAGCGCGATGACGCTGCCACCGTACTGCTCCTGTACCTCGACCATGCGGGCGAGGAGGGGGTCGCGGGGGTCGATGAGGTCGTCACCGAGGAGGACGGCGAACGGCTCGTGACCGACGTGCGGGGCTGCGCACAGGACCGCGTGGCCGAGACCCTTGGGGTCGCCCTGGCGCACGTAGTGCATGGTGGCGAGGTCGCTGGACTCCTGCACGCGCGCGAGGCGGCCCGCGTCGCCCTTCTTCTGGAGGGCGGACTCCAGTTCGTAATTGCGGTCGAAGTGGTCCTCCAGCGGCCGCTTGTTACGGCCGGTGATCATGAGGACGTCGTCCAGGCCCGCCGACGCGGCCTCTTCGACCACGTACTGGATCGCCGGCTTGTCGACGACCGGCAGCATCTCCTTCGGCGTCGCCTTCGTGGCGGGCAGGAATCGGGTGCCGAGTCCGGCGGCCGGGATGACAGCCTTGGTGATCTTGGGCGTCATGGTGAAACGTCTTCCCCCGCTTTTTCGTTGAACTCGGCGCCGGGCGCGCGGAGTTGCTGGGTGGGCGCCATGGGGTGGCGCGGTGAGTGGGTCCGCGGTGAGCGGGACTGTGATCAATGGTGTGCGCGGGCGCGGCGGGGTGGCCTGGGTGCCGCCCCGCCGTGCCGTCGCCCTGCCGGGCGGGCGTCAGGCTCCCGCGAGCTGCCCGTCCGTCGTCGGGGCGGCCTTGCCGGGGCGCGGCGCCGGGGTGCGATCGGCGAGCGGCAGCACCGGCGGGGTCGCGTCCTGGCCGAGGAAGACCTTGCGTACGGCTCGTTCCGCGGCGTGGCCGTCGTCGTACTGGACGAAGCGCTCGCGGAACGCGGCGCGCAGGGCCGTGGCGCGCTCGTCGTCCCAGGCGCCGCTGCGGAACACCTCGATGAGTTCGTCCTCGGTGGTGGCCGTGGCCCCGGGCGTCTGGCCGGGCTGCTGGGAGAGCAGGTCGAAGTAGACGCCGCGCGCCTTGCTGTAGACGTCCCAGTCGTCGACGTAGGAGACGATGGGCCGGTCGAGGCAGGCGTAGTCGAACATGATGGACGAGTAGTCCGTGACGAGGACGTCGGAGGCGAGGGCGAGGTCCTCGACGACCGGGTAGCGCGAGACGTCCTTGATCAGGCCGCGCTCCTGGAGGACGGCGAGCTGCGGGTCGGCGCCGTAGAAGTAGTGGGCGCGGACCAGCACGACGTAGTCCGGGCCGAGTTCACGGCACAGGCGCTCCAGGTCCAGGCGGGGGATGAAGCCCTTCTGGTAGTCGCGGACCGTCGGGCAGTACAGGATGGCCTTCTGGCCGTCGGCGATGCCGAGTTCGGCGCGGATCCGGGCGACGTCGTCGGCGGTGGCGCGGAAGTAGACGTCGTTGCGCGGGTAGCCGGAGTCGATGTTCTCGAACGCGCAGGGGTAGACGCGCTCCCAGATCTCCGTGGAGTGCTGGTTGGAGGAGAGGCTGTAGTCCCACTTGTCGACGCGTTCGAGCATCTTGTGGAAGCTCATGTTCTTCGCGGCGGCCGGGAAGCGCTGCTGGTCGATGCCCATCTGCTTCAGCGGCGTGCCGTGGTGCGTCTGGAGGTGGATCTGGCCGGGGCGCTTGATGATCTCATTGGGGAAGTTGACGTTGTTGACGAGGTACTTGGCGCGGGCCATGACCTCCCAGTAGCGCGGCGAGCGGTTCACGACGTAGTCGACGCCCGCCGGTACGTTCTCCTCGTCGCCGGGGCGGACGATCCACACGCCGTGGATGTGCGGGGCGAGTTCCTTCGCCTTGTGGTAGATCGCGGCGGGGTTGCAGGCGACGCCGCGGTTCCAATAGGCGCTGTAGACGGCGAGGTTCTCGTCGAGGGGGCGGCGCAGATACATGCGGTAGAGCTGGTCGTACGCCTTGCGGCCGATCACGTTCTTCGCCTTGACGGCGCGCTTGCGCAGCTTGGAGCGGGTGGCCCCGGCGAGTTCGACCGCCTGGAACGCGGGGAAGGAGCCCCGCTCCAGCAGCTCGAACCGTACGCCCGTCATGCCTTCGGGGCGGGCGAAGCCGGCGGGCTTGTAGCGGCGGTACTGCTGGGCGGCGCGGCGGAAGAACGCGGCGCGGTCCTGGGGCAGGATGCGGTCCTCGCGCACCAGCGTGAACAGGAAGTGGCTGACCATCCGCTCGAACATCAGCGGTCTGACGGCCGCCAAGTGTGGTCGCTCGTCGAGGAATTGGAACAGGCGCGCGTACTGCTCGAAGATGCCGAAGTGCTTGCGGCCGGGCGTGCGCATCGAGTTGCCCTGGCGGCGCTGGCGGTACTCGACGCAGACGTGCTCCAGGCAGGCGATGCGCTCGGCCTCCAGCATGGTCTTGTAGACCATGAGGGCGTCCTCGTAGATGCCCTCGGTGAACGTGAATTCGCCTCCGACGTAGAAGTCGCGGCGGTAGACCCGGTTCCAGACGACAGCGAACAGCGTGAGGTAGTCGGGCCGTTCGAGCGCGGTGAAGACGTCCTTGCCCGCTGCCGTGAGCAACTCGCCCGCGGCGCTGGGCTGGACGCGGTTCGTCCAGTAGGTGCGGACGTGGTTGAGGAGCAGGATGTCCGGGTCGCCGGTGAGGTCGAGGCGGTCGGCGATGGCCTGCAAGGCGCCCTCGGCGAGGGTGTCGTCGCTGTCGAGGAAGAAGATGTAGTCGCCGTTCGCGCGGAGCGCGCCGAGGTCGCGGGCCTTGCCGATGCCCTTGTTCTCGGTGAGGTGGACGGGGCGTACGCGGCTGTCGCGGTCGGCGTACTCGTCGAGGATGCGTCCGCAGGCGTCCGGCGAGGCGTCGTCGATGGCGATGACCTCGAAGTCCCCGAAGGACTGGCCGAGGATCGAGTCGAGGCAGGCGCGCAGATACCCCTGAACCCGGTAGACCGGAACGACGAGGCTTATTCGCGGCATGGACGGGTTCACTGCGTGGCTCATACGACTTCCCTGGTACGTGGGGGCCCTGATGACGGTCCCCTTGTACCGCCTTTGCGTAGGAGGTACGGAGGACCGACGGATGATGCAGGAAGACCGATCTTGTACGGATTCATGCCTATGTCATCTGCATTAGCCCCGCGTTCTTCCCGCATGTGCTAGACGGGCGTGGGGCGCGGGCGGTTGTAGCGGGTGAGGCTGGTGTGACTCATACCACAGGCGGGTGAGGTGCGGCGGGGGTCGCGGATGCCGGACGGAAGCCGAGATCCGGGTCGTCGATGCCGGTGAGGGTCGCGCTCGCGGTCCACAGGCGGTCGGCGGTGGCCTCGTCGGTCATGTGGGCGGGGGCCGGTTCACGGCGCGGGGTGCCGCGCAGGCCGAAGGTGCGCGGGCCCCACAGGTCCCCGCCGTTCGCGCCGGGGTCGAGGACGGCCCGTACGAGCGGCCAGGCGCCTGCCTCCTTGCCCTGCACCATGAGGGCGGCAGGCAGTGCGCCGAGCCGCTTGGCCTTGGGCGTCACGGTGATCGGCGGGCGGGAGGGTGTGAGCGCGTCGAGGGCGCCGCCGGGGTGGGCGACGATGCTGCGGACTGTGCTGCCGAGGGCGCGCAGGCGGCGGTCGAGGGCGAACCCGAAGGTCATCTGCGCCAGTTTCGAGCGGCCGTAGGTGCGCTTGGGGCGGTAGTCGCGGGTGGAGTGGAGGTCGTCGAGGTCGAGGCGTTCCGAGCGGGCGGCGAAACTGCCGACGGTGACGACGCGGGCCGCGGGGGCCGCGCTCAGCAGCGGCGCCAGGTGGTGCGTCAGCGCGAAGTGGCCGAGGTGGTTCGTCGAGAACATCAGCTCGTGCCCGTACGGGGTCTCGCGGCGGGGCGGGGCGTCGAGCGCGATGCCGGCGTTGTGCACGACGGCGTCCAGCCGGTCCAGGCCGTCTTCGCGCAACCGTTCCGGCGCGGCTGCGAGGGACGCCGGGTCGGCGAGGTCGAGGCGCAGGTGGCGGATGCGGGCGGCGGGGACGCGGGCGCGGATCGCCTGTTCGGCGGCCTTGGCGCGGGCGGGGTCGCGGGCGCCGAGGACGACGACGGCGCCGGTGGTGGCGAGCTGCTCGGCGACGAAGTAACCGATGCCGGCGTTGGCGCCGGTGACCAGGAAGACGCGGTTCGCTGCGCGGGGCGGGGTGTGCACGTCCCAGGGGGTCGCCTCGGGGGCGGAGGGGGTGTGCGGGGTGGGGTTTGCGGGGGTCGCGGGGGTCCTGGGGGTCGCGGGCATGGGTGGGGCTCCTTGCGGTGGGGTGTGGGGCGGGTTTGTGTTGCGGCTCGATCAAGATCGCAGGGGGCGCCGACAGGGGGCCGACAGCGAGCAGGGGGCTCCTACAGGGGGCCTACAGCGGGGAGTTCGGGGTCGGCGGGGGCTTTCGTCCGAGGGCGCGGGCTGCGCCGGGAGTCAAGCTCGGGCGAAAAGAGGTGGTGGCGTCGGCGCGGGGTTGCTTGGATGCGCGGCATGACTGCTGCCGTCCCGACCGGGAGTTCCGAGCGTGCCGTGCTGGACCGGCTGGAGGCGTACTACGACGCGGTGCCGCGTTCCGGTGCGCGGGCTGAGGACCACGGGCCCCTGACGTTGTTCGTACGGGAAGGCGCGGGCTGGCCCTACTACGGCCGTCCCGCGCGGGGGTGGGCCGGACCGGCGCCGACCGCCGAGGACGTACGGAAGGTCTGTGCCCGTCAGCGGGAGTTGGGCGTACCGGAGAGCTTCGAGTGGGTCGCGGAGAACGCGCCGGAGTTGCGGGAGGCGGTCGAGGGAGCGGGTCTCGCCGTCCGGGAGCATCCGCTGATGGTGCTTCCACCGGGGGCGTCCCTGCGGCAGTCGGGGGAGCTTGCGGCGGGGGTCGGCGTGCGGGTGGTCGGCGCGGACGATCCGGCGCTGCCGAGCGCGCTGGCGGTTCCTCACCTGGCGTTCGCCGCGCCCTTCGGGGGTGGGGTGGACGCGGAGGCCGAGGCGGACGAGTTGGCGGCAGCGGTTCGCGCCGGCGTCGGGGACGGTTCCGTGGAGCGGGCGCGCGTCCGGATCCGCGCGGGTCTGACCGTGGTCGCGGCGGCGGTCCGGGGAGATGCGGCGGCGCTTTGCGCGGGGCAGCATCAGCCGGTCGGGGGCGTCAGCGAGATCGTCGGTGTCGGAACGCTTCCCTCGGCCCGCCGACGCGGTCTGGCCCTGGCGGTCACGGGGGCGCTCGCGGCGGATGCGCGGGGGCGGGGTGCGGAGACCGTTTTTCTGTCGGCGAGTGATGATGCCGTGGCGCGGATGTACGGGAGGCTTGGGTTTCTGCGGGTCGGTACGGCGCTGGTTGCCTCGGCGGCGGGGTGAGTTTGGGGCGGGCCCGTGCCTTGGTGTGAACGGGGTTTGGTGTGCCGTGCGCGGTTCCTCGCGCCCCTGATGGCGGGGTTTCGGCCCAGGGGGCTTGCCTGCGGGCGGGGTCTCGGTTCCGTGCGCGGTTCCTCGCGCCCCTGGCGGCGGGGTTTCGGCCCGTGGAGTTTCCGGGTGCACCGCATTGCGCTTGCCGTGCGCGGTTCCTCGCTCCCCCGAGCAGGGGGTTTGGTTAGATGGGGGGATGGATGCGGAGTTGAGGGCCGAGTTGAATCTTGCTGAGCATGCTTGTCATCTGCATCGGCATCTGCTCGGCGCGACAGTCGTCGAGAGCGGTGATCTGATGGTCGCCGACAGCGGGCTCGGGGACGACACCTTCAACGTCGTCGCGGCGGCCCGCTTCGCTCCGCAAGACGCGGCACGGCGCGTCACGGAGACCGTGCGCGGGCTGGCGGCCACCGGGCGCCCCTTCTCGTGGTGGGTGGGGCCCGCGTCCGCGCCGGACGATCTCGGTCAGCGCCTGGTCGCCGCCGGGCTTGAGGCGGCGGAGACGGAGGTGGGCATGGCGATGGACCTGCGCGGTCCCCTCCCCCACGCGCACGCCGAGGGCCTGGAGATCCGTGCCGTCACCAGCACCGCCCGGCTCGCCGACTACGCCCTGGTCGTCGCGGCGAACTGGGACCCGCCCGCCGAGACCGTACGCCGGTTCTACGCCGATGCCGCGGGCCCGGCGCTCGCCCCCGGCTGCCCCGCCCGCTATCTGGTCGGCTACGTGGACGGCCGGCCCGTCGCCTCCGCCGAGGTCTTCCTGCACGCGGGCGTCGCCGGTGTCTACAACATCGCCACCCTCGCCGCCCACCGCCGCCGCGGCTACGGCGGCGCCCTGACCGCGGCCGCCCTGCACACCGCCCGGGACGCGGGCCACGTCACCGCGGTGTTGCAGGCGTCGGTCGAGGGCGAGGCCGTCTACCGCCGCCTCGGGTTCACCGCCAACGGCTCCTTCACCGAGTACGCCCTCCGCCCCTGAACTCAGAGAGACCGGCGACCGCTTCGGCCTCCGGGCTCAGGGGCGGGTCGCCGCGATCAGGCCGCCGGGGCCCTCCGTGTCGCCCTGCGGGGCGGGGAACGGGCGGCCGTAGGCGGCGGCGCGTTCGCGCAGGGTGTGGGCCGTGGCCGTCCAGCCGTGTCCGGCGAGCCAGGCCACCGGGTCCTCGGGCGACTCCGACACCCACAGGGACGCCGCCGAGCCGGGGGCCGCGCCCGCGCCGAAGCGGTCGAGGACGCCGCGCGCGCCGAGCGTGAGCCCGAGGGCGCTGCCGGGCGCGGAGTGGGCGCCGATACGGGTCAGGAGCAGGTCGACGGCGTCCTGGGGCAGGTAGATGAGCAGGCCCTCGGCGGTCCACACGGTGGGCCGCGCCGGGTCGTGGCCCGCGGCCTCGAGCGCGCGGGGCCAGTCTTCGCGCACGTCCGCCCGCACGGGGACGCGGGCGCAGCGGGGTTCGGCGCCCTGGTCGCGCAGGACGGATTCCTTGAACTCCAAGGGTGCCGCGGTGTCGATCTCGTACAGACGCGTGCCCTCGGGCCAGTCCATGCGGTACGCGCGGCTGTCCATGCCCGCGCCGAGCAGCACGATCTGCCGGATGCCGGTCGCGATCGCCCGGAGCAGCAGGTCGTCGAGGAACTTCGTCCTGATGACGATGGAACGGGCGACGGCCTCGCGGCGGCGCCGGTCGCCTTCATCGGCCGGGCGCGGAGCGGCGGGCGGGCCGCCCGCGGCGGCGAAGGCGCCGGCCAGCGGGTCGCGGAACAGGGCGTCGGGGCGCAGCGTCTCGCTCGCTCGGACCCGCGCCACCCCCACAGCGGTGGCCCATACTCCCGACGGCTCGGGCCGGGTCGGTTCGTCGCTCACGCGGCCAGCCTAGGGAACGGACCTGTGAGCGGCCCGGGCGGGCGTTCGGGTGAGGTGCGGCACGCCGGGCGGGGTTTCTTGTTCCGCTCTTACCCGGATCGGACATTCTGCCCGTGTCCTCCTCCGGTTCCTCCGGTCCTTCCGGTCTCTCCGATTCCTCCCTTCGTCTTCGTCCGCCTCCTCTCCCTCGTCCCTGTCGTCGTCCTTCCGTGTCGCCCGGTCCGGTTCCGGGGCTCGGTCCTTCGGAGTGTGTTCACGTGTCGTCCTCCGCCCTCTCCCCCGCCTCCGCCGCCCCGGCCGCCCGGCGCCGCGCCCTGTTCGCCGTGCCGGTGGCGGGGCTCGTGGTCGCGGGTGCCGCGTTCGCCGCCGACGCCGATCTCGTCACCGGGCATCACGCCGGCTGGCTCGACCGCCCGGCGCTGTCGCAGGCCGTCGAGCACCGGGACGGCGTGCTGAACGCCTTCATGAACGGGGTGAGCACGGCCGCCGAGATCCCGTTGATCGTGCTGTCGGTGCTGATCGCCGTGGTGCTGGCGCGGCGGGCGCGGTCGTGGCGGCCGGTGCTGCTGGTGGGCGCGGCGGGCGTCCTGTCGGTGGCGTGCGCGTCCGTCGCCAAGAGCCTGACGGACCGGGCGCGGCCGCCGGCCTCGTACTGGCTGGTGCAGGAGAGCGGGTTCTCGTTCCCGTCGCGGCACACGACGATGGCTGCGGCGCTGCTTCCGGTGCTGGCCTGCCTGATCGCGGCGCGGCTGACGTCGGTCTGGGCGAAGGCGGGCGTGTGGGCCGCGGCGGTCGCCGGGACGGTGCTGGTGGGCGCGAGCCGGGTGTATCTCGGGGTGCACTGGGCGTCGGACGTGATCGGCGGGATGGCGCTCGGCGCGGTCGTGGCGTCGGTGGTGATCGGCGTGGACGTGGTGGCGCGGCAGCGTCGCCGGGCGGCCTGAGCGGGCGGCCCGCCCGCTGGCCATGAGCAACGGTTTCCGCTCCTGCGGGCTCGGCCGCCGGTCGGTCCGGGCGGAGGCGGGGTCACGGGCCGGCCGCGATGACGGTGGCGCTCAGGGCCACGAGCGCGGTCACGGCGACGCAGACCGTGAGGGTCATCAGGCGCAGGCGGTGCTCGCAGTCCCTGCGGATCACGCCGGGGTTGGTGACGGTGGCGCCGGGGGCGTCCTCCAGGCGGGCGGCGAGCAGGGCGCGCAGTTCGTCCGGGGTGTGGTCCGGGAGCCGGGCGGCCACGGTGGTGCGGGCGTGGTGGAGGCGCCGGCGGGTGGTGGTCGTGCCGGCCTCGCACTCGGCCGCCGTCTCCGGGACGGTCATCCCCAGCCCGTCGCACAGGAGCAGGGCGCGGCGGTGGCGGGGCGGGAGGTGTTGCAGGGCGTTCAGGAGCTGGTCCGTGGCAGGCAGTGCGGGGTCGGCGGGCGCGGGGCGCGGACGGCGCCGGGTGCGCAGGCGGTGCCAGGGCGAGAGCGCGTACTCGTGGGCGCGGGTGCGGACCCAGCCGACGGGATCGGCGTCACGGGCGACCTCGGGCCAACGGGCCCATGCCTGGCGGAACGCGTGTTCCGTCGCCTCGAAGCCCATACGGCGACTGCCCGTCAGGGCGTGCGTCTGCCGGATCAGGCCGGGCGCGGCATAGACGTAGAGCGCATCGAACGCGCCGTGCGGGGTGAGCGGCGCGCGCGGGGGCGGCTCGGAGGCGGAGCGGCGGGGCGCGGGCAGGTCCGGCGCGCACAGGCGGGCGCCGACCGGTACGGGCTGGGCGGGGATCGTCGCTGTGAGAGGCACATCGAGTGCGCTGAGGAGCATGGCCCGGGAACGCGCCGCCGAGGACAGCGGGGTCGCCGGGAGCGCCCGTGGCGCCGAGGGGCGGTCCGTCCCCTGACGTGGGCGGGGACGGGACCGGCCGACGGGCGTGGTCCCGGCGGCGGGCTCTGCCTCTGTTCCTGTGCCTGCGGTGATCGTTCGTCTCCTTGCCTCAGGTCCGGCGGCTCCGCGAGGCCAACACCTCTCACTCTTACGGAGTTTCGCACGGGAGGAGTATGTACACGTTCGGGTGACTGTGGATCGTGCGGGGACCGAACGTGGGCTCGGTGCGCAGGCGTTCACGTGTGTGCCGTTCTCGCGCGTTCTCGGGTGGGCTCGGGTGGGCATGCGGGCGCCCCGCGTCCCTCCAGAGGCTGGTGGGACGCGGGGCGCGGGTGGGCGTGGAGAGCGGGGTGGGTCAGACGCGGCGACGGCGGCTGATGACTCGGAACGCCACACCGGACGCGGCGAGCAGCGCGGCGATCCCGCCGAGGACCGGCGCGGCGAACCGCTCGCCAGTCTGGGCGAGGTGCGACAGGTGCGAGGTCGTGGGCGCCGACGCGTTCGACGTCGTCGACTTCGACGGGGTCGTGGCCTCGTGCGACGCGCGCGGCGAGGACGCCCCGGCGGACGACGAACCGGTGGACGTCGACCCGGTGGACGACGACCCGGAAGCGGCGGAGGTCGCTCCGGCCGGCGCCGCCGGCTTGCCCGGGTGCGCGGCCGGTGCGCCCGGCACGGAGGAACCGGTCGACGGCTTGCCCTCGGTGCCGGTCGCGGCCGACGGGGCGGCCGTACGGTCCGTGGGCGAAGGCGACATCACGACCGGGGCTGCACCGTGCTCACCGGAGGACTCCGGCGCGCTCGACGGGGCGTGCTCGCCGTAGCCGGGGGCGTGGTGCTCGTCGCCGTAGCCGTGACCGGCGGCGTGCTGGTCGTCACCGTAACCCGAGGGCTTGCCCGCGTCGCCGTAACCCGCGGGCTTCGGCTTGCCCTCGTCGCCGTAGCCGGACGGCTTCGGCTTGGTGTCGTCGCCGTAGCCGCCGGGCTTAGGCTTGGTGTCGTCGCCGTAGCCGCCGGGCTTAGGCTTCGCCTCGTCGCCGTAACCACCAGGCTTCGGCTTCGCCTCGTCGCCGTAACCACCAGGCTTGGGCTTCGCCTCGTCGCCGTAACCGCCAGGCTTCGGCTTCGTGTCGTCGCCGTAGCCTGCCGGCTTGGGCTTCGGCTTGGTCTCGTCGCCGTAGCCGGTGGAGCCGTAGCCCGCGCCGGCGCCCATGCCCGTGTCGCCGTAGCCCATGTCGCCGTAACCCTTGTCTCCGTAGCCCTTCTCGGCGCCGGAGTCGCCGTAACCCGCCGGCTTCGCGGGCTTGGCGGGGGTGTCGCCGTAGCCGTGTTCCGCGCCGCTCTGGCCGTAGCCGGACGACTGCTTCGGCTGCTCGCCGTAGCCGGCGGACTGCTTGGCCGACTCGCCGTAACCCATGGGCTTCGCGGGCTTCTTGGGCGTCTCGCCGTAACCGGTGGTGGAGCCGTAACCGGCGCTGTGGCCGCCGGTCGCGCCGTAGCCGGTCTCCTTCTTGGCGGACTGGCCGTAGCCGGACTCGCCGTAGCCGGCCTGGGCGGCGCCCGCGGGGCTGCCGTGGGAGGTGCCCTTGGGGGTGTCGCCGTAGCCCGACTCCTCCCCGTAGCCGCCGTGGTGGCCGCCGGCGTGGGCCTCGCCGGACGGCTTCGTGTGCGACTTCTCGACGGCCGCGGGGACCGCCAGTGCCGCGGGGGTGACGCAGCCGATGGCCGCCGTCACGGCCGCGATGCTGAGCGCAGCGCGGCGCTTGCCGCCCCGAGGGGCCGCAAAGTCCTTGTTTGTGCGATTTTCTGACATACGCGAAGATTCAGACACATCGTGGATGTGCACAAGGCAACGCGCCGTGTCGAATTGTCGGATTCCACGTCCGGCCGCTTCCGCCACCCGACCGGCCGGATGTGCTCAGGACGCGGCGCGGCCCGTCTCGGCGAAGGCGGCGGCGGGCGGGGCGCTCCGGTGGTTCTGCGCGGCGGACTTGGCGCGTTTCAGGTTGATGCCGGCCGGCCTGCCGCTGCCCGGGCGGTGGCGTCGCTGCTCCTGCCACTCGGCGAGCAGGCGGTCGTAGATCGGGGTCTGCGACGGCGCCGGGGGCGGTGGTGGGGGCGGCGCGGTCTGGGCGTCCAGGGGTACGGAGGCCGGGGGCGGCGGGGCTGCGGGGCCGGTGGCGTACGCGTCCGCTCGGGCCTCCGGGTGTGCCTCGGCGTCGGCCTCCAGGTGCGCCTCGGCGTGGGCCTCCGCCTCGACAGGAACGATTCTCCTCGCGTCCTTCATGGGTTCCATGAACGAGCAGAACCGGCCACCGGGCCTCGCACTTCACGGAACTGACCGCAATCGGACCGGAACTGACCGCCGCGTTGCGCCGGTGACTGGCCTGTGCGGCCTTTTCGTACGAGGTCTTTGTACGCGTTCTTTGTACGAGGGCTTGGGTGGCCGGGGTGGAAATGCGTGTGCGGGGCCGTGGGCCGGGGTCCTACGCTGCGCGGCAGTGAGGCTCGGTGGCGGGTGTCCGCCGGGCGGGAGGGTGTGCTGTGGCGAGCGAGTTGTCGGCGGTGTGTTTCCGTTCGGGGCGGCCGCGGGAGTTGGCGGCGTTCTGGGCGCGGGTGCTGGACATGGCGCCGGAGGAGGTGGGGCTTCCGGTGCGGTTCGTCGAGGGGGACGTGCCGAGGAAGGAGAAGAATGAGCGGAACCGGGGGCATTTCGATCTGACCAGCGCCTCGCCCGAGGACCAGGGGCGCATCGTGCAACGGGCTTTGGCGGCGGGCGCCCGGCACCTCGATGTCGGGCAGCGGCCGGAGGAGGGGCACGTCGTCCTCGCCGACCCGGACGGCAACGAGTTCTGTGTGATCGCCCCCGGCAACACCTTCCTCGCCGGGACGGGTGCCGTCGGCGCGCTCGCGTGTGACGGGACGCGGGAGGTCGGGCTGTTCTGGAGCGCGGCGCTGCGCTGGCCGCTGGTGTGGGACCAGGACGAGGAGACGGTGATCCAGGCGCCGGGCGGTGGCACGAAGATCACGTGGGGCGGGCCGCCGGTCGCGCCGCAGACCGGGGTCGAGCGGGTGGTTCTGGAACTCGTCGTCCCGGAAGCGGATCCGGCCGCGGGGGCGGACGGGGGCTTCGAGGCGGAGGTCGAGCGGCTGGTGTCACTGGGCGCGACACGGGCGCCGGGTTCCCCAGATACGGCCGAGGCGCTGGCGCGGGCGGCGAGTTCCGCGCCGGAGGATTCGGAGGGGGTGGTGCTGTTCGATCCGGACGGGACCGAGTTCTGGGTGCGGCGGGGGGCGGCCGGGGCCGGGTGGGGGCTGGGCGCCGGCCGGTGAGCGGCCTGCCGAGGGGTGAGGGACACCGGGCGGTGACGGGGTGGGTCACGCCCGGCGGACCCTGACGTTCTTGGGGCGCTTGGGTTGCTTGGGGCGGACTTTGGCTCGCTGAGTCTCGCGTGTCCCGTGGTTCCTGTGTGTTCTGCGGCGGCGGTGGACGGCGTACGTGGTTGCGGCTACGGCCAGCAGGGCGAGCAGCGCCGCGAGGAGCCAGGGCACGGCCAGGTAGGAGACGGAGGCGGCCTGACGGACGTCGCGGGCCGTGGCGGTGAGGGTGATCGCGCCGCGGTCGGCCTGGGGGGCGGCGTTCCAGCGTTCGCGGAGGCGGACCTTCTGGTGCGGGAGCAGTTCCGCGGGGACGGCGCGCAGATCGCGGTCGAGGAGGCGGCGGCCGAACAGGCCCGTCGCTTCGAGGCTGACGCGCGGGTTGAGGGTGACGTTGCCGCGGTTGTGCAGGGTGTACGAGATGACGGCGCGGCTCGGCCCGAAACCGGGGACCAGGGGCTGCCGGTGGTCCACGCGGACGTCCTCGACGGCGATGCCGGGGACGGCGGGGCCGCCGACGCGCAGGTAGATGCGGGCGCCGACTGCCTGGCGCACCCCCACGGTCAGGGACTTGGACGAGGTCCGCCGGGTGTGTTCGTCGAGGGCGACGAGCGCGCCGGGGTGGTCGCCGGGTTCGGCGCCGCGCGGGACGGTCAGGGTGAAGGGGACGGTGCGGGTGGCGTGGGCGGGCACGGTGAGGCGGGCGGCGGGGGTGCGGGCCCAGGCGCCGATGCCGCGCTGGCGTTCGTTCGGGCCCCGGACGGCGAAGCCTCCGTCGCGGGCGGTGTTGTAGGCGTCGGCGGCGTAGAGGCGGAACGTCATGGCGCGGGGCGACTTGTTCGTGACGACGGCCTTGTCGCGCAGGGTGGTGCCGGGGTCGGCCATGAGGAAGAAGTAGGGGCGCTCGCCGAGTCGGCCGGCGGTGGGGGCGACGGCCCAGCGGCCGTTGTCGGCGGCTGCGGCGGGCGCGGCGAGGGCGATGAGGCCGGAGACAGCCGTGAGTGCGGCGCCGGCGGTGACGAGCAGCGCGAGCAGGGCCGAGAGCGCGGGGTGGCGCGTGGGGTGCGTGGGGCGGGTGGGGTGCGTGAGACGGATGCCCGCCGGTCTTTCGGTGCGGTGGGTCGGGGCTGGGCGGTGGGCGGAGGCGGTGCGAGGCATGTGCGGACACCTCTGGGGTCGGGGCCGGGGCCGGAGCGTCGGGCAGCGGGGGCGGCCGGCGTATCCGCACCGGCCGCCCCCGCCCACCCGAAGGCGTCGCCGTCAGGTGAGGGTGAGCGTCAGCACGGCGCTGTACGCGCCGGGCGTCGTGTACGCGGGGACGTCCAGGGACAGGCCCGCGCCGACCGAGAACTTGCCGCCCGTCAGGGCCTGGTCGGGCGTCGAGGCGAGGGTCGCCCCGCCGGTGCCGACCGCGCCGGACGAACCGGCCTTGCAGCGGCTCGGGGTGCCCGGGCCGTCGGTGCAGGAGGGCGTCCAGCTGAGCTTGCCGGCGGCGATACGGGCGCCGCCGGGACCGCTGAAGTCGGTCACCTTGCCGGTCAGGGACCAGCCGGCGGCGCCGCCTCGGTAGTCCTGCACGGTGACGGTGTTGAGGGAGCCGCGCGAGGCGCCGCCCTCACCGAAGCCGACCCCGTCCATGGCGACCGCGTCCCCGGCCTGACTCATCGTCAACTCGCCTGCCTTGACACTGGTGTTCAGGTGCTGCTCGAGGCTCCCGGGCGGGTTGGGCCCGCCCCCTCCGGTGACCTTGTACGCGGCCGGGCCAGCGCCCTTGTCGGGGTTCCAGGCGGCCCCCTCGTAGGCGACGACGCCGGTGGTGGCCGGGTCGTCGACCTTGAGGGAGGCGCTGAAGCCGCCCTGCGCGTCGGCGGTGACCGTCTTCTTGTCTGCCGTCACCGCGCCGCCCGCGAACCCGGCGACCGTGACGCTCGCGCCCGCCGTGAACTTGGCGCCGGTGACGGCGACACTGTCACCGGCCGCGCCCGCCGCCGAACCGAGTTGCAGCGTCCGCTCGTTGACGGTCGGCTGGCCCGCCACGGTGATCGTCTCGGAGACGGGCGCGGGCGGGTTGCTGACCGTGCAGGGGGTGTCCAGATCCATGATGTAGCTGGTGTGGATGTTGTAGTCGCCGGGCGACAGCGTGATGTTCCCCGGCGCGGTCACCTTGAACGTGCCGGTCATGCTGAACGCCGGGAACGGCGCCTTCCCGGGCACGGGGTCGTTCTTCTTGGGGCCCGCGACGGTGACGCTGCCGCTCTGGGCGCCGCCGAGCTGGACCTTGCCGGTCGGCGTCATGATGTCGGCAGGCAGCGCCAGGTCCACCGGGTTGCCCGCGGCGGGCTTGACGACCTGGTAGGTGACGGTGACGGTGTCGCCGACCTTGGGCGTCGCGTTGTCCACGGTGATCTGCGCGCCGGTCGTGCCGTCGATGTCGGGGATACCGGCGATCGGCGGCGGTACGCAGTGCGTGGCGAACTCGACGGCGCTGGACGCCGCCGTGGTGCGGGCGGCGCTCGAAGCCGCTGTCGCGGAGCCCGCGAAGGCGAGCGGTCCCGCCGCTCCGCCCACCAGGGCGGCCACCCCGAGGGTGGTCGCCCAGCGGCGTCTTCGACTGAATGAGGCCATGACGATGGGGCCCTCCTTCACGCTTCTTCTTCCCCGGAACTCCATGAGGTTCATACGCCCTTCACGGAGGTGGGCCTCATTGACGGGGCGTCAGGCGGAGAAGTCAAGAAGCATGGCCCCGATTGCTGACGAACCCTCAGCTTTTGGCAACTGGGCTTGGCGCAAGGGGCAGTTGGGGCTGCGCGCAGAGAGCGGGCGCGTACGGAGCGGCCGGAAGCCGGCCGCCGTCGCGCCCGCTCCCCCGTGATGCGGACGGGCCTTGGATGAGGCTCAGGCGGGGCTCAGGCGACCGTGCGGATGAGCTTCTTGTTGACGAACTCCTCGATGCCGGGGCGGCCGAGTTCGCGGCCGAAGCCGGAGCGCTTGACGCCGCCGAAGGGCAGTTCCGCGCCCTCGGCGCCGACGCCGTTGACGAAGACCATGCCGGCGTCGATGCCGTCGGCGACGCGGGCGGCCTGCTCGGGGTCGTCGGTGAAGACGTAGGAGCCGAGCCCGAAGGGCGTGTCGTTGGCGATGCGCAGGGCGTCGGCCTCGTCGGCGGCCTCGAAGACCATGGCGACCGGGCCGAACAGCTCCTCGCGGGCCGCGGGCTTGTCGGTGGTCAGGCCGGTGAGCACGCCGGCCGGGTAGTAGGCGCCGGAGCGCTCGCCCTTGGTGTGCAGGTGGGCTCCGTCGGCGACGGCGGCCTCGACCTGGCGGGCGAGGTTGTCGGCGGCGGCGACCGAGGAGAGCGGCGAGCCGGACTGGCGGGCGAGGAGCTGCTCGCTGAACTTCTCCACGAACGCGTCGTGCAGTTCGGAGACGACGATGAAACGCTTGGCCGCGTTGCACGCCTGGCCGGTGTTGTCCAGACGCGCGGCGACGGCCGACTCGACGACGGCGTCGAGGTCGCTGGTGGACAGCACGAGGAAGGGGTCGGACCCGCCGAGTTCGAGGACGACCTTCTTCAGGTAGCGGCCCGCGATCTCGGCGACGGCGGCCCCCGCCCGCTCCGAACCGGTCAGGGAGACGCCCTGGACGCGCGGGTCGGCGATGACGTCGGCGATCTGCTCGTTCGTCGCGTACACGTTGACGTAGGCGCCCTCGGGGAAGCCGGCGTCGGCGCACAGCCGCTCGAGGAGCGCGGCGGTGCCGGGGCACTGCGGGGCGTGCTTGAGGACGATGGTGTTGCCGAGCGCGAGGTTCGGGGCGGCGAACCGGGCGACCTGGTAGGCGGGGAAGTTCCACGGCATGATGCCGAGCAGCACGCCGACCGGGCGACGGCGGATGACGGCGGTGCCCGGCCCCGAGGTGACGTTCAGCTCCTCGTCGGCGAGGAACTCCTCGGCGTGGTCGGCGTAGTAGTGGTAGATGTCGACGCAGAAGTCGACCTCGCCCTCCGCCTCCTCCAGCGGCTTGCCCATCTCCTGGACGATGCCGCGTGCCAGCTCGTCGCGGTGCTCGGCGTGCAGGTCGCCCAGGCGGCGCAGGAGCGCGGCGCGCTCGGCGACGGTGCTGGTGCGGCCCCACGCGGTGGCGGCGTGGGCGCTGTCGACGGCGGCGGTGACCTCGGCGTCGGTGGCGGTCGGGTAGGTGCGGTCGGTGGTACCGGTGGCCGGGTCGGTGACGGCGTACATCAGGTGTGTCTCCAGGTGTCGCGTGCGGTGTGCGGTGTTCCTGAGGCGAGGCTACGGCGTGGGGGCGGCGCGGCCCCCGACGCCGGACCTCATGTCGTCGCTCGCTGCCGAGGATACGTTTGCGCTGGTCGGCGGGGCGCAAGGGGTGGGGGTCCGGCGCCCCGGACCCCGGCGCGCCCGGCACCGGCGCGCGCCCCCGGGCACCTCTCAACGCCCTCCGGTGCGAGCCGACGCCCTCTGGCACAAGCGCAGTTGAACACGGAACAATGGGCGTGCCGGCTCCGTCGCCCCATCCCCGTGACGGCGGAGCCGGTCCAGGGCTGCACGGGCGGGGCGCGGCCGGCGCTGCCCCTACCCCGCCCCTACTCCCCCGCCGGACGCGGGACGAGCGCGCGGGCCGCCTCCCGGGCCGAGGCGAGCGCCGAGGCCGCGGTCGCGCCGCGCAGGCCGAGGACGACGCGGGTGCTCAGTCCGTCGAGCAGGGCGAGGAGCCGGGACGCGGCGGCGTCCGTGTCGTGGTCGGCGAAGCGGGACTGGCGTACGCCCCGGGCGAGCAGGGTGGCGAGGTCGGCGTGCCAGCCGGCGTCCAGGTCGTCCTGCGCCTCGCGCAGCGTCGGGTCGGCCGGGGTGCGGGCCCACAGCTCGATCCAGAGCGTCCAGCGCGGATCGCGGGGGCCGCGCGGCAGATACAGCTCCAGGAAGCGGTCGAGTTTGCGCTCGGCGGGCACGCGGCGGGCGAGCAGGGCGCGGCGCTCGTTTGCGAGGACGCCCTCGCTGTAGCGCAGGGCCTCCAGGAAGATGCGGTCCTTGCTGCCGAAGTAGTACAGGATGTGGCCGCCGCTCATGCCGAGCCTGCGGCCGAGCGCGGCCATGGTGAGATCGGCGAGGCCGCCCTCGGCGACGGCGGCCATGACCTCTTCGAGGATGCGTTCCGGTGACGGCTTGCCGCCCTCGCGCTCCCGCGTACTCACCACACGCTCCTCCGCTGTCCGCGCCCCTTCTGCCCGGCGAGCCTATCCGCGTTCCGGAAAGTGATCACGCGCAGGTCTTGACGCCGTGGGACACCGCCCCGCATCTTGAATGCCGTTCGAACTTCTTGAACACCATTCTAGAGGCATCGAGAGGGCACCGATGACCCAACTACGGACAGACCAGCCGGAAACCGGCACAGCGGGGCCCGCAGCCGCCGCCGGTGACGAGGTCTTCCAGATCGAGACGCACGGCATCGAGCCGATCCCCGCGTCGGCCCGGCACGGCGCCGCGAAGGATCTGTTCTGGCTCTGGTTCGGCTCCAACCTGACCTTCACCTACGTCATCAACGGCGCCCTCGCGGTCGCGTTCGGGCTGGATTTCTGGCAGGCCACGGCGGTCGTGGTCGTCGGCGGTCTCGCGTTCTTCGCGATCAGCGCGGCCGGGTACAGCGGCGTACGGACCGGCACGGCGACGCTGGTGATCTCGCGGGCCGCGTTCGGGGTGCGCGGCAACTGGCCCGCCGGGCTGCTCAATTGGGTGGTGTCGATCGGCTACACCGTCGTCAACACGGTCGTCGGCGTCCTCGCCCTGGAGTCGTTCTGCGCGCACCTCGGCTGGCACGGCACAGCGGCCCGCGCGGTGTCGCTGGCGGTGACGATGGCGCTGACGTTCGCCGTCGCCCTGTGGGGGCACGCCACCGTGCAGTTCGCGGAACGCTGGATGGCGTACGCGCTGGCGGCCGGGTTCGCCGTGCTCCTCGTGGTGCTGCTGCCCGGCGCCGACCTGTCCGCGGGCGGCGGGAGCGGGCCCGGGGCGTCGGGGTGGAGCCTCGCGTTCGTCGTCGCGCTCGCCGGACCGTTCTCGTATGTGCCGATGCCCGCCGACTACACCCGCTATCTGCCGGTGACGACCTCGCTGCGCTCGCTGACCTGGGCCGGGGCGCTCGGCGGCTTCGTGTCCTCCGTCGCCCTCGGCGTCGCGGGAGTCGCGGCCGCGACGCAGGGCGACCTGACCGACGCGGTCGCGGGGACTGAGGCGCTGGTGCCGGGCTGGTTCAAGCCGGTGTTCCTCGCGCTGGTGCTCGGCGGCTCCGTCACCAACTCCATCGTCACGCTGTACTCGTCGAGCCTGAACCTCCAGGTGCTCGGCATCCCGTGGAGCCGCGCGAAGGCCATCCTCATCAGCGCGGCCGTCACCCTCGCCGGATCGCTGTACGCGCTGTTCTTCAGCGACTTCACGACCGCGCTGCTGTCGTTCCTGTCGCTGCTGATCGTGGTGTTCGCGCCGTGGGGCGGGGTGTTCCTCGCGGACATGGTGCTGCGCCGCTGCCGCTACGACACGGACGCGCTGCACGCGGGCCGCGCGGGCGCCTACTGGTACCGGCGCGGCTACCACCCGGCGGGCGTCACGGCCCTGCTGTGCGGGTCGGCGTTCGCCGCGCTGACCTGCGACTGCGACCTGTGGACCGGGCCGCTGGTCGCGCCGCTCGGCGGGGCCGACCTGAGCCTCGCCTCCAGCCTGGTCGCGGCGCTCGTCTACACGCTCCTCTTCCGCCGCTCGGCGCCGCCCCTCCCCCACGCGCCGGACGGACAGCCCGCTCCCTGACCGGCCTTCGCACCTCGCACGACCGAACCAACCGAACCACCAGCACCACCAACGGAGTTGACCCATGTCCCGTACCGAGCGCCCCGCCGACCTCCTCGTCCGACGCGCCCGCGTCCACACCGTCGACCCGGCGCTGCCCGAGGCGGAGGCGATGGCCGTGCGCGACGGGCGGATCGTCTGGCTCGGCGCCGACGCGGACGCCGACGCCTGGGCCGGCCCGGGCACCCGCGTGCTCGACGCCGGCGGCCGGCTCGTCCTGCCCGGCTTCATCGACGCCCACAACCACGTACGGCTCGGCTCGGACGCGGCCTGCGTCCAGCTCGCGGGCGCCGACACGCTCGCCGAGGTGCACGCCCGGATCGCCGCCTGGCGTGCCGCGCACCCGGACGCGGAGTGGATCGAGGGCGAGGCGTTCGACTACTCGGCGCTCGGCGGCCGTATGCCCACCGCCGCCGACCTCGACCCGGTCACCGGCGACACCCCCGCCTTCGTCCTCAGCTACGACGTGCACACCGCCTGGCTCAACACGGCCGCGCTGCGCCGCCTCGGCATCACCCGCGACCGTACGAGGCTGCCGTTCGGCGAGGCGGTGACCGACCCGGCGACCGGCGAACCGACCGGCTTCGTCAAGGACTTCGCCGTCAAGGGACTGTCCCGCGAAGGGCACCGGGCACTGCGCGATCTCGGTGTGCCGTGGGCGTCGCCCGAGCGCCAGTACGGGCGGCTCGCCACCTCCCTCGACGCCGCGATCGGCTTCGGCCTGACGACCGTCGTGGAGCCGCAGAACTCCCTGGACGACCTGGCCCTGTTCGAGCGGGCCCGTACCGAGGGGCGGCTGCGGTCGCGGCTGGTGGCGGCCCTGTTCCATCCGCGCGGCACGAGCGACGCGGACCTCGACGAGTTCGCCGACGCCGCTCGCCGGCACACCGGGGACCGGCTGCGCGTGGGCCCCCTGAAGCTGTACATCGACGACGTGGTGGAGCCGCGTACGGCCGCGCTGCTCGAACCGTACGCGGGCTGCGGGCGGCACCGCGGGGACACGTACTACCCGCCGCAGGAGTTCGCGGGGCTGCTCGCCAAGCTCGACGCGCGGGGCTTCCAGTGCTTCGTGCACGCGACCGGCGACCGGGGCATCCGGGTGGCGCTCGACGCGTTCGCGCACGCCCGCGAGGTCAACGGGGTGCGCGACTCCCGCCACCAGATCGTGCACGTCGAGTGCCTCGACCCCGCCGACACGGACCGCTTCGCGCGGCTTGGCGTCGTCGCGTGCATGCAGCCCCGGCACTGCGCGCCCGAGGTCGCGGGTCCTGGCAAGGACTGGGCGGACAACGTGGGTCCCGAGCGCTGGCACAAGGCGTGGCCGATGCGCAGTCTGCACGAGGCGGGCGCGCCGCTGGCGTTCTCCAGCGACTGGAACGTCGCCGAGATGGACCCCATGGCCGGCATCTACACGGCCGTCACCCGGCGGCCGCTCGGCGGCGGCGCGGCATGGCAGGCGGAGGAGACCATCGACGTGGAGACGGCCGTGCGCGGCTACACGATGGGCTCCGCGTACGCCAACTTCCTGGAAGACGAGCTGGGTTCGCTGACGGTCGGCAAGGCCGCCGACTTCGTCGTCCTGTCCCGCGACATCCTGCGCGCGGCTCCGGAGGACATCCCGGGCACCGTCGCGGAGGTCGTCGTGGTGGGCGGCGAGGAGGTCCACCGGGCGTGAGGTGACGGGCGACGGGACCTCGGACAGGGTCGCGCGCCGGGGGCGAACGGCCGGGCGGCACCGTAGAGTTGGCGCTCGTGCCGCACCCGGCACATCCCCTGGCCACGCACCGTCAGCAGGAAGGGCCCGCGCGGAAGTGAAGATCACTCGCGTCACCGGCAACGTCCACATGGTCACCGGTACGAACGTCAACTGGGCGCTCGTCACGGAAGGCGACGCGGTGACCGTCGTCGACGCCGGTTACCCCAACGACGGGCGGGCCCTGCTCGCGTCGCTCGCCGCGATCGGGCGGCGGCCCGAGGACGTGCGGGCCGTCGTCCTCACGCACGCGCACCTCGACCACATGGGCGGCATCCCGACGCTGCTCGCCGCGCACGAAGTGCCCGTGTACACCGGCGAGGAGGAGGTCGCGCATGCGCACCGCGAGCACCTGGAGCAGATCAGCCCCGGGCAGATGCTCGCCCAGTGCGGCAGGCTCAGCGGCCTGGTGTGGACGGCGCAGGCGCTCCGCGCGGTCGTCCCGCACCTGAAGATGTCGGTGCCGCAGGCGACGGGCGTGCCGTACGGGGTGCCGCTCGACGTGCCGGGCGCGCTGACGCCCGTCGCGGCGCCCGGGCACACCACCGGGCACACGGTGTTCCTCATGGCGTCGGCGGGCGTCCTGTTCAGCGGCGACGCCCTGGTCACCGGGCATCCGCTGCGGCCGGGGCGGCTCGGCCCGCAGATGCTGCCGAGCGTGTTCAACGAGGACGAGGAGGTCATGGCGCGCAGCCTGCGCGAGATGGCCGCGCTCCCGGCCGACGTGCTCGTCCCCGGGCACGGGATCGTCGAGCGGGCCGCCATGAGCACGATCGTCGAGCGGTGCGCTGCCGGGGCCGTCCCCGGGTCCCGCCCGGGCGCCGGGTCCGCGCCTGCGACACCTGAGACAGCGGCGCCCAAGACGGGCGGGCCCAAGACGGTGAGCCCCAAGAAGGGCGGGCCCAAGACGGTGGGCCCGGCCGGGGTGCCAGAGGCGACCGCCTGACGTACCGCGGTGCCGTAGCCCACAGGGAGCGCGGCCCGTCCGTCCCCCGCACCCGCCCGGGGGCGGCGGGCCCCGGGCTCAGGCCGGGCTGCCCTTGGCGAGGGAGACGGCCGGCGCCGGGTTGCGGCGACCGCGGCGGATCGCCAGGGCGACGGCCGTCGTCCCGCCGATGACGAGTACGCCGATGCCGGTGAAGATCAGCGGAAGCAGCCACAGCGAGACGAAGCTGTCGATGCGGGCGTCGCCCGGGTCGTCCGGCTGGTAGAGCACGTCGACGCGCTCCCCGGGGTCGTACGCGGGCGGGCTGGAGCCCATCGAGCCCCGGAACGTGCGCGGAGCGCCGTGCGCCGGAGTGAAGCGGACCACGGGGTGCGCGACCGCGTCGCCGCCCGAGGAACGCCGGTACGAGGACGTGCCGCCGGGACCCCAGTCGAGGCCGACGACCGTGCCACGGGCGTGCTCCGCGCCCCGCACGCCCGACACCGAGACCCAGGTCAGGATCAGGCCCACGGTCAGGAAGACGGCGCCGAAGGCGATCAGTCCGGTCGTGACCCAGAAACCGGAGCCCCGGCCCCTCGCGCTCGCCATGTGTCCCCGTTCCCCTCGCCTCGTCGTCGTCCTGGCCAGGCAGGACCGTACCCCACCGCGCGGACCGTCACGAACGGTGGAGGCGGTGCGCGGCCGGCGAGGCTCCGCGAACCCCTTACCCGTACCGGGAAGTGACTGGCCGTTACGTACGGACACCCCGGTGTGCATTCACATTCGTGTCGATCCTGTGCATCTATGCAGGCGGCGCCATGGAACACGGACGAGGCCGCCCATCTCGCAGCGGGGTCTTCACACCGGCGTGATAACACGGAGTGATCAGATCCGAAGGAGCCACGACGCATGGGTATCTTCAGCCGCCGCCAGAGCGCGACCATCGAGCCGACGCCGACGCCCGGCCCCCGTACGCCCGGGAGTCAGAGCGGTCCGGGCGACGACGGGCTCGACCCGGCGCTGCGCGCGCTCACCGGGGAGTGGACCATCGACCGCCCGCACAGCCGCATCGGGTTCTCCGTGCGGCACGCCATGGTGACGACGGTGCGGGGCGCGTTCACCGACTACGACTCCACGCTCTTCTTCGACGGGGACCGGCCCTCGCGCTCCCGCGCGGAGATCAAGATCCGGGTCGGCAGTGTCGACACGGGTGTCGAGCAGCGGGACGCGCACGTCGTCGGCCGGGACTTCTTCGACGCGGCCCGCTTCCCCGAGATGGTGTTCCGTTCGACGTCGACGGTGCACGACGGGGGTGAGACGTTCCGGATGGCGGGCGATCTGACCATCCGGGACGTGACGCGCCCCGTCGAGTTGCAGTTGGACTACCTGGGTTCGGTGGTCGACCCGTTCGGCTACGAGCGGGCCGGGTTCGACGGCACGACGACCATCGACCGCACGGAGTGGGGGCTCGTCTACAACCAGCGGCTCGACGCGGGTGGCACGATGGTCAGCGAGAAGGTACGGCTCCAGTTCGACATCTCGGCGATCCGGATCCCCGTCGACGGCTGAGCGCCGCCCGGGCCGCCGCGCGGGCGTTCACGGCCGTCCCGTACGGGGCTCACGGTCGTCCCGCGCGGCGCAGGCGGACCACGACGGGGGCGCTGAACCCCGCGCCCGACTGGTTGACCTGGACCGATCCCGCGCCCAGCCACTGGTCGCCGCCGCCGGGCACGCGGCGCACGGCGTTCAGCCACAGGGACTGCTGCGAGCCCTTGCGGGCGCCCGTCCGGGCGGGCAGCCGGTGCCGCTGGATCTTGAGGCAGTCGCCCGCGTCGGTGACGTACCAGTTGCCGTCGAGGAACCGGCCGCCGGTGTCCTCGGCGACGGGCAGCCGGTCGGCGCAGCCGCCGGACGCGGGCGGGGCGTCGCGCCAGCGGGTGCCGTCCCAGCGCAGCCGGATGGGCTGGATCTGCGGCTCGTTCTCCATCTCGCCCTGATTGAAGGAGTTGCTGCCGTAGGCGGTGACCTGCCCGTCGTGGACGGTGACGCGGCCGAGCCCGGCGCTCGGCTCGGGCGGGACCGGCGCGGGGAAGCGGGCCTGCGGGGTGTCGACGGTCTTCCAGACCGTGCCGTCGAAGTGGGCGGAGGCGGGCTGTTCGTAGCGTTCGCGGCCGTTCAGCTCGGTGCCGGGGCCGTCGGCGCGGCGCCCCACGGCCCACACGTCGCCCGGGCCCGCCGCCGCCAGGTCCTCGACGCGGAACGGCAGCCGCTCCGCCCGCCACCCGCCGCCGCTCCCGGTCCCGTCCCCCTTGCCGTGGGCGACGCGGCCGTCGCCGGTCAGGGCCCACAGGTCGGCCGGGCCTGCCGTCTCGAAGTCGACGGTGTCCAGGGGCGGCGGGTTGCGTACGGGCGTCCACGCGGTGCCGTCCCACTGGGCCCAGCGCCCGGGGCCGGGGTCGGTGGGCGGCACGTTCCTGGCGGGGCGCAGCCACAGCTTGTCGCCGACCTCTTCGAGCAGCGGCGGGTAGACGGCGGCGCCGAAGGCGTCCGAGAGCGGGCTGTTCGACCAGGCGCGGCCGTCGAAGTGGAGCAGGGTGGGCGGGCGGACGCCCTTGTTGTCCTGGACGACGGCCCAGATGTCGTCGGCGGCGAGCGCGGCGATGTCCTTGATGTCGCCGCTGCCGCGCTCGATGTGCGTGAACTCCCAGGTCATGGCGGCGTCTTGGGCTCCGCCCCGGGCTGCGGCGGAGGAGGCGCGGTCCGGTCCGGGGCCGCCGGGGTGCGCGGAGCATCCGGCGACGAGGACGGCGGCCAGGGCTGTGGCGACGGCGGCGGAGGCGGTGGGCACCCGGCGGCGCGGCACGGCGGTGGCGCCGGTGCGGTGCGTGACCGCCGTGGCGGATGCGCCCGTCGTGGCGGTCGTACGGCTCCTCGCTGCGCGCATGCTGGCTCCCCCTGGTCGGCCGGACCGCCGCTCCCCCACACAGTTCGGGTCCCGGCGGAGCGGGCAGCCTACCCGGCGCCCGTCAGGCGGCGCGCAGCAGCAGGGCGCTGACCGGGACGAACCCGGGCGATCCGGCGGGTCCCGAGGTGTCGAGGTCGCCGCCGTTCAGGCGCCGGACCATGGTGAGGGCGATCCGCTCGCCGGTCGCCTTGGCGCGCTCGGCGTTCGGCCCGGCGTGCCGCCCGTCGACGGTGGCGTGCCACAGCTGCACCCAGCGTCCCGCGTGCGCGGCGGTCAGCGGCCGTTCCGCGTGCAGCCGGACGTGCGGGGCGAACGCGTTGCGCCGGTACTCGGCCGTACGGAACAGCGCGCGCTCCCAGAAGTCCGTGATGTGCGGGATGTGGACGTCCAGGTCGGTGCCGGCGATCTCGGTGAAGAAGGGACCGATGAGCGGGTCCTCGAACGCGGCGCCGTAGAAGCGTCGCAGCAGGGCCTCCAGGTCGGCGCGGTCCTGGATGTCACGGCCCGGGGAGGCGCCCGCCGCGTCCGGACACGCGCCCGCCACGGCGAGACCGTCACCCGACCCGTCTCGGTCGCCCCGCCCGTCTCGGTCGCCCCGCCCGTCTCGTACGTCTCGCCGCATGGTCGTCATGACCGCATGATGCTCCCGCGTACGGCCCCGGGCCCAGGGCCCAAAGACCCGAGCACCCGACGCCCGACGCCCGACGCCCGACGAGGACAGCCTGACCACCCGCCCCCAGCCCGGCGCCTTGGAGGCCGCCCCGTCAGAGCGCGAGGTCCCTCTCCCGGCAGGCCGTCACCGCGTCCTCGACGCTCTCGTGGGCGTACGCGGCGAGATGCGCGGCGCCCGCCGCCGTGAGCGCGGCGCGGGCGGCGCCGGGCGCGGCGAGCGTGAGGACGCCGCCGGCGCACTCGATGGCCTCGCAGGTCCGCGCGAAGCCGCGCAGCGCGTCGGTGTCGAAGCGTTCGACGCCGCTCAGGTTCACCACGTAGTGCCGGTGCCCGGTGCGGGACATGCGCAGCAGCGGTCCGTCCACGACGTCCGCCGCGGCCGCGTCGTACGCGCCGCGCACGTCGACGACGAGGATGCCGCCGTGTTCCCAGCGCGCCTCGGCCGTGGGGCGGCTGTGCGCGGTCCCGCGTCGGTGAGTCATCCAGGTCTCCCGTCTTCCCGCCGGGGCGCCTGCCCGCATCCGCGCGTCGTACACCCCCGACGCGGAGCTTTCACCCGGCGCGCGCGCCGTCCGGGTGGGCGAGGCCGAGGTGGTCGCGGAGGGTTACCCCGGTGTAGTCGGTGCGGAAGGCGCCCTTCTCCTGGAGCAGCGGGACGACCGTGTCGGCGAAGACGTCGAGGCCGCCGGGGGTGAGGTGCGGGACGAGGATGAAGCCGTCGGCGGCGTCGGCCTGCACCTGCGCGTCGATGGCGTCGGCGACGGTGCGCGGAGAGCCGACGAAGGTCTGCCGGTTGCCGGTGTTGATGACGAGGTCACGGATGGACCAGCCGTGTTCGGCGGCCTGGGCGCGCCAGGCGCGGGCCGTGGCCAGCGGGTCGCGGTACATGCGGACCTGGGCGCGGCCCTTCGAGATGTGGTCCTCGCTGACGTCCGGGTCGATGTCGGGCAGCGGCCCTTCGGGGTCGTACGCGGACAGATCCCGGTTCCAGACGAACTCCAGGTGCTTGAGGGCGGTGGCGCCGCTGACCTGCTGGCGTCGCACGTGCCGGGCGAGTTCGGCGGCCTCGGCGTCGGTGTCGGCGATGACGAAGGTGGCGGCGGGCAGGATCTTCAACTGGTCGGGGGTGCGCCCGTGGCGGGCGAGCCTGCCCTTGACGTCGGCGTAGAACGCCTGGCCTTCGGCGAGGGTGGCGTACCGGCTGAAGATGGCGTCGGCGTCGGACGCGGCGAACTCGCGGCCCTCGTCGGAGTCGCCGGCCTGGAAGATGACGGGCCGTCCCTGCGGGGAGCGCGGCACGTCGAACTGGCCGTGGATGTCGAAGTGTTGCCCGGTGTGGACGAAGGAGCCTGCCTTGGCGTCGCGCAGGAACGCGCCGGTGTCCTGGTCGGCGAGGAGTTCGTCGGGGCCCCAGGAGTCGAAGAGTTCGTGGGCGGTGGCGAGGAACTCCTGTGCGCGTGAGTAGCGTTCCTCGCGGGGCAGGAAGCCGCCCCTGCGGAAGTTCTCGCCGGTGAAGGCGTCCCAGGAGGTGACGACGTTCCACGCGGAGCGACCCTCGGAGAGATGGTCGAGGGTGGCGAACTGGCGGGCCACCTCGTAGGGCTCGTTGAAGGTGGAGTTGATGGTGCCGGTCAGGCCGAGGCGGTCGGTGACGGCGGCGAGCGCGGCGAGGACGGTGAAGGTGTCGGGGCGGCCGACGACGTCCAAGTCGTATATTTTGCCGCCCTGTTCGCGCAGGCGCAGGCCCTCGGCGAGGAAGAGGAAGTCGAACTTGGCGCGTTCGGCGGTGCGCGCGAAGTGGACGAAGGAGTCGAAGTCGATGTGGCTGCCGGCGGCGGGGTCGCTCCACACGGTGGTGTTGTTGACGCCGGGGAAGTGCGCGGCGAGGTGGATCTGCTTCTGCGGCTTGCTCATGGCGGTCGGTCTCCGTCCGGCTCAGGCGGTGGCGTAGCGGTTGGCGGGGCGGGTCAGGCCGAGCAGGCCGCGCAGGGTGTCGGCCTCGTAGTGGCGGCGGAACAGGCCCCGGCGCTGGAGTTCGGGCACGAGCGCGCCGGTGATCGCGGGCAGGTCGTGGCCGAGGACGGCGGGCCGCAGCCGGAACCCGGTCAGCCCAGCCCCGGCGAACTCCTGGAGCAGATCGGCGAGTTCGGCGGCCGTACCGGTGAAGACGGGCGCGTCGCTGGTGTACGGGGTACCGGCGAGGGTGTCGAGGCGGCCCAGGCGGGCGCGGGCGGCGGCGGCGCTGTCGTCGAGGAGGACGACGAGGTCACCGAAGAGGTGCAAGGGCGACTCGGCGCGGCCTGCGGCGGCCTGTTCCGCGCGGACCTCGGCGACGACGGCGCGGGCCTCGGCGGGGTCGCGCGGGGTGACGTACCCGAGGTCGGCCTGGCGGGCGAGGAGCCGGTAGGGCACGGTGGCGTGCGCGAGGGCGGTGACGAGGGGCTGGCCCTGCGGGGGCCGGGGCGTGATCGAGGGGCCCTTGACGGCGAAGTGACGGCTGGCGAAGTCGATGTAGTGGAGCTTGTCGCGGTCGATGAAGCGGCCGGTGGCGGTGTCCCTGATCTCCGCGTCGTCCTCCCAGCTGTCCCACAGGCGGCGCACGACCTCGACCCAGTCGGCGGCCTCGTCGAAGAGTTCCGCCGCGAGGGCCTGCCCCTCGGGGCTGTCGAAGGAGGCGGGGGCGGGCAGGGTGCGGCGGCCGAAGTGGGCGGCCTCGTCGCGCCGGGCGCTGACCTTGACGCGCAGTCCGGCGCGGCCCCGGCTGACGTGGTCGAGGGTGGCGACCGCCTTGGAGAGATGGAACGGCTCGGTGTGCGTGACGACGGCCGTCGGCACGAGCCCGATGGACCGGGTGAGCGGCGCGATCCGCGCCGCGAGCAGCACGGCGTCGAGGCGTCCCCGTACGCGATCGGTGCGGCCGTCGGGCCCGTGCGGGTCGGTGGAGTCCGGGCCGAGCCGGTCCTCGAACGTGACGAAGTCGAGGAGCCCGCGCTCGGCCTCCGCGACGAGATCGGCCCAGTAGCGGGCGGTGAACAGCTCGCGGGGCCGGGCGACGGGCTCGCGCCAGGACGCGGGATGCCAGCCGGTCCCGTCGAGCGCGACGGCGAGACGCAGCGGACCGGATGCGGATGCTGAGGACACGGGGTGCCTTCCTGGAGAGCGAGGGAGCGAATGCGCGCGACACCGCACACGGCCATACGCAAAGGCCGCGCGCGGAGCTGGTGAGGTACGGCCGCCGCACCACCCGGGGCCGGTCCCGGCAGAACGGGGCGCGGGCCGGGCGCGGGGCGCGTCGATGCGCCGGAGGAGGCGCCGATGGCGGGGGTACGGGCTGTTTCCCGTACCGCGCGAGGCCGGAGCCGGCGGGGCGCAGGCTCAGGCGGACACGCCCCGGGTCAGGGGCGACAGAGCGCGGCGGCGACGCGGCGCAGGTCGATGTGCGGCCGGGTGTGGAGCCGGACCTCGCGGCGAGGGCGCAGGGCGGGCGTGCGTGTCGTCGTACGCATGGCCGTCCCTTCTGTCCGCTGAGGAGGTGGCGGCGCGCGTGGCCGCCCGCCGCCGTGTCATGTCTAGCAGGCGGGGGCCGGTGAATGGTTGCGGAGGTGTGAAATCAAGGAGCGGGCGGCTCGGAGCGGTCGATGAACTCGGTGAGCAGGTCGGTCAGGGCGCGGGCGGCGGCGCTCGGGGCGCGGTCGGTGGGTGAGGCGAGGAAGAGGGGCCAGCGCAGGTCGGCGTCGGTCACCTCGACGACGGCGAGGTCGTGCGCGGTGTGGGCGAGGAAGCGGGGCAGCAGGGCGACGCCGAGCCCGGCGCGTACGTAGTCGGCGCTGGTGGCGATGTCGGTGATCTCGATTGCTCGTGGTGGCGGTGGCGGCGCTGGCGTCCGTGCCGGAGACCGTGCGGGCGCCCCGGGTGCGGCCCGCGTACCGGCCGCAGCGGGTGCGGGTGGCGAAGGGCGAGCGGGCGGTGTTCGCGGGGGCGGCGGCGGCCGGGTTCTCGGCGTTCGCGGTGTTCGGCCTCTTCACGTCGATCGCGGCGGGGTTCGTGGGGCGGACGCTGCACCATCCGTCGCGGGCGCTGGCGGGGCTCGTGGTGTTCGCCGTGTTCGGCGCGGCGGCACTGGCCCAGGTGCTGACGCGAGGTCTCGGGGCGCGGGCGCGGATGACGCTGGGGCTGGTCGCGGAGGGCGCCGGGTTCGTGGCGCTGGTCGCGGGGATGCGGCTCGCGCAGCTTCCGTTGTTCCTGGCCGGCGGGATGGTCGCCGGGGTGGGCGCGGGGCTGCTGTTCAAGGCGGCGGTCGGCGCGGTCGCGGCCGGCGCGGCTCCCGAGCGGCGCAGCGAGGCGCTGGCGGGGCTGTTCCTCGTGGCCTACCTCGGGCTGAGCGTGCCCTCGGTGGCGATCGGCGTGGCGACGCTCGCGGTGCCGGCGACGACGGCGATGACGTGGTTCGCGGGGCTGCTGCTGGCGCTGCTCGCGGCGGTCGCGGTACTCGACTCCCGGGCCCGCGCGGGGCGTTGAGCCTCACGCGGGCCTTCGGGCGGGGTCGGCGGGCGGGGTCGGCGGCGATGGGGTCGGCGGCGGGATCAGCTACCGGGCGGCGGCGGTGCCGTACGAACCGCTGACAGGGGTGGGCCCCGGCGCGTCGATTCGAGGGACGCGCCGGGGCGGTGTGCCGGGCACCGGGAGTGCACACGTCCCCGTTCGCCACGACTCGGCGGGGTCCGGCGCCGGCACACCAGGGTCAACGACGGGCGATCCGCCATGTTCCGCCATGCCGCGTGACGTCACCTGCACGAAGTCGCCCGGCGTGTCGGGCTGACCGCCTTCGCGCGCCGGTCGCGGGACGGGCACAGGGGCTTCACATCCCGGCGCCGTCCCCGTCGTCCGGGCCGAGGTCGCGCGGTACGCGGAAGCCCGCGCCCGCCGCCACCGAACGCACCGTCACCCCGACGTCCGTGCGGCGCACGAGGTGGGCGCGGCCGGAGCCGGTGACGCGGACCGGGGCGCCCGGCACGTATGTGAGCGCCGTGTCCTCATCGAGGGCGACACCGAAGCGGGCCGCGCCCCGGGCGACAGTCGCCATGAGCCGGCCGAGCGTGCCCCACTGCGCGGCGTGCACGTCCACGGTGAAGGGGACGAGCCCGAGCCCCGCCCGTACGGCGATCTCCTCCAGGTCCTCCGCGCTGTCGCCGGGGCAGACCGGGACGCCGGCGTCGAGCCAGCCGCCGACCAGGGCGTCGGCGGCGGCGAGCGCGGCACCCGCGGAGAAGCCCGCGTACGGCATGCGCCGGGCCGTGAGGACGCGGGTGACGTCGGCGGCCACGTCCGCGAACGCCTCCTGGTAGCCGGGGGTCAGGCCGCCGCAGACGAGGAGCGCGTCCACGTCGTCCAGGGCCGCCACGTCGAAGGTGCCGCCCAGCGGGACGGGCAGGGCGACGGGGACGCAGGGCGCGGCTTCCGGCAGGCGCGCGGCGTAGCGGGCGAACTGCTCGTCCGCGTCGCCCTCGTCGAGGACCACGCAGCCGACGCGCGCGCCGTCGCCCGCTTCGCGCAGGAAGGCGGTGTAGACATCGGGCGCGTTCCAGCCGCCGCCGATGAGATGCGTGCCCGCGGGCGGGTGCTGATGGTCCATGACGGGTCCCCCTGGGTGGTGTGGGCGGTGTTGTGGCGGGTGTGCGCGCCGCTCCCCCGCGGCGCGAGCAGGACCGTATGCGAGGCGGTGGGGGCGCGTCGACGGCTTTTCGCCAGAGTGCCGTCCGCGTCAGGAGCCGCGCGCCCGGCAGGTTCGTACGGGGGCAGGAGGGAACCCGGAAGGTATGCGATTGCCACAGGGATCTCTTCGCGTCAGGGGCACGCGCGCCACGCGCGCGGCCGGTGGGGCGCGCTCGCGGGCCGCGCTGGCGCTCGCGGGTGCCGGGGCGGCGGCCCTCGTGCTGAGCGCCTGCGGCGCCTCGACGCCGTCGGCGGACGGGTCGCCGGGCGCGTCGGTGTCGGCGGGCGACACGACCGCCTCCGCCTCGCCGTCCTCGTCACCGTCCACGCGTGCGCCGAGCGGCGCGGGTACGACCGGCGCGTCCCCCTCCGCGTCCACGGCCGCGCCGCGCGGCTCGGACACCGCCGGCGGGGTGCAGACGCCCTCCCCGCGCCTGACCGGGCACTGCCTGTCGATCCAGCTCAAGCCGAAGCTGGCCGGCAGCGAGGGCGCGGCGGGCAGCGTCTACTACGACCTCGCCCTGACCAACGTCGGCAACTCGGCCTGCGTCCTCCAGGGCTACCCCGGTGTGTCGCTCCTGCGGCGGGACGGCAGCATGGTCGGTGAGCCCGCCGACCGTGAGGGGCCCGTGGGCAAGGCGGTCACGCTGGCGCCGGGCGGCTCCGCGCACATCGTGCTGCACACCCTCAACCAGGGGGTGTCCGACGCCGGTTGCCGCAAGCCGCACGATCTGCTGCGCGTGTACCCGCCGGACTCCCACGAACCGCTGACGCTGCGCGACCACACGGTCCGCGTGTGCGGCGACCGGTTCACGGTGACGGCGGTCCGTACGTCGGCGCAGTGACGCGCCCGCCCTCAACGCGCGCGTGACTCCACCAGACGGGCCAGGTTGTCCAGGGCCATCCGGGTGCCGGTCTCATTGTCGGCCGGGGAGACCGCGTCGGGCAGTCCCTCGTGGACGACGGTGACGTCGGTGCCGCCGCCCGGCGCGGGGGCGAGGGCCGTCGTCATCGTCATCGTGCCGCGCAGAGCCGGGTCATCGGTCTCGAACGCGAACTCCTCGACGACCTCCTCGTCCGGCACGAGCTGCACGAAGTGCCCGTGGTACGTGTCGGTGTGGGCGCCCGACTTCCCGGCCTCGTCCGCCGTGACGTAGGTCAGCGACACGCGGAACGCGCCGCCCTCACGGGCCTCGAAGACATGCACCTGGCTCGTCATGTTGTCCGGGACCCGCCAGGCGGCGATGGCGTCCGGATCGAGCAGGGCGCGGTAGACGGCGGACGGCGGGGCCTCGACATGGCGGCTGCATCGCGTGGTGTACATGGCCGCACCTTAGGACCCGGCACTGACAACCGCAGGGCCCGGCACCGACAGCGGGCCGCTATGCCGTGTCCGGGCGGTCCACCGTCTCCGCGCCGTCCAGCGGGGCGCGTTCGAGGAAGGCGACCGCCTCGGGCACGCGGTCGCGCAGGCTGCCCAGGCCCGCCGCCGTCAGCGTGCGGCACACCGTGTCGCGTTCGGCGAGGACGCGGCGGGCGATACGGGCGGGGAAGTCGGCCGGGGTGAGGGCGGCGCCGGGGCCCGCGGACCACGTACGGCGGGCGGAGACGCCGTCCGCGCACACGGCGAGGCGGCCGGACTCGACGTACCAGAGCACGATGCGGTCGCGGAGGGTGCCCGGGGGTTCCACGCTCTCGCCCGCTTCCAGGCGGAGCGTGTCGAAGGCGTCGGCGAGCGCGGTGCGCAGGCCGGTGCCGGCGCGGCCGAACAGGTCGCAGTCCGCGAGCGGGACGGGCGCGTCGGGGTCGAGTCCGAGGCCGCGCAGCAGGTCGTCCTCGCAGGTCTCCAGGGCGCGGCCGAGGTCGGGGAACTCGTCGGCGGTGCGGGTCATCGCCTGGCGTTCGTCGGGGTCGGCGAGGACCATGCGCACCTCGCGGCGGCGCAGGTCCTCGGCGAGCGCGCGCAGCAGGTCGGCGGCGACGGGCTCGACGCGGCCGACGCGGGTCAGGTCGAGGACGAACCAGCCGACGGCGGCGGGCAGTTCGCGGGCGGCGCGCAGGGTCTGCTCGGCGGTGGCGAAGTCGAGGTCGCCCTGGAGGACGTGGACGCGGATCCGGTCCGGGTGGGCATCGAGGGCGGCCCGCTGGGCGCGCGGCCGGTGCCGCAGGGAGCGCAGCGGGGCGGGGTGGAGGGAGCGCGGGGGCAGCGGGCGGCGCTGCGGGTCGGTGGCGCGCATGAGGTGCAGGCCGAACTGGTCGGACAGCAGATGGCAGGCGGCGATCCCGCGGACACTGTTGCCCTTCTCCTCCAGCGGCGGGCTGAACACGCCGATGCCGAACTGGCCGGGCAGCGCGACCCCGATGGCGCCGGAGACCCCGCTCTTCGCGGGCATGCCGACCTGGAGCATCCAGCGGCCCGAGGCGTCGTACATGCCGCAGGTGGCCATGACGGCGAGGACGTGCTGGGCGTGGCGCGGGGCGACGACGCGCTGCCCGGTGACGGGGTTGACGCCGCCCGCGGCGAGGGTGGCGTGCATGACGGCGAGGTCGTCGCAGGTGACGAGGACGGAGCACTGGCGGAAGTAGACGCTGAGCTGTTCCTCGACGTCGCCGGTGAGGGAGCCCGCGTTGTGCATGAGGTAGGCGAGGGCGCGGTTGCGGTCGCCGGTCGCGCGCTCGGAGGCGTAGACGGCGTCGTCGACGTCCAGGGGGCGGCCGGCGAACGCGCCGAGCCCGGCGAGGATGCGGGCGAAGCGCTCGTCGGGCGTGTCGCCCGCGACGAGGGAACTGGTGACGATGGCCCCGGCGTTGACCATGGGGTTGGGCGGGCGGCCGGTGCCGGGTTCGAGGCGGATGGAGTTGAACGCCTCGCCGCTCGGTTCGGCGCCGACGCGCGAGAGGACCTGGTCGATGCCCTGGTCGGCGAGGGCGAGCGCGAAGACGAAGGGCTTGGAGACGGACTGGACGGTGAAGGGGACGGCGGTGTCGCCGCTGCCGTAGACCTGCCCGTCGAGGGCGCAGAGGCTGATGCCGAAGAGCGTGGGGTCGACGCGGCCGAGTTCGGGGATGTAGGACGCGGGTTCGCCGTCGTCGAGGTCGCGCAGGCCGAGCCGTACGCGGTCGAGAAGGCCGGTCAGCGGGTCGTCGGCGGGGGTGGTGGGCTCGTTTCGCACGCGTCCATCGAAGCGCATCGGGGGCGCGGGCGCATGTGCCGCCCCCGGCCGGCGGGGCGTCAGCCGGCCGGGAGGGCCGCTGTGGCGAGGACGGTGCCGTCCGCGGCGGTGAGGCGGGCGCCGGTCAGGGCGCCGGCGTCGGCGGCGGGGGCCGCCCAGTAGCCGTAGCCGTCCTTGAGGGGGACGGAGCCGGCGCGGGTGGTCGTGCCGTCGGCGTGGACGAGCAGACAGCGCACCGGGCCATGGGCGGCGCGGCCGAGGTCGACGGACATGTAGACCCAGCCGTCGCCCGGGTGGGCGTAGACGCGGCCGACGTCGCGGCCGTGGGCGAGCAGAGGTGCCTCGCGCAGTCCGGTGGTGACGTGCGGGGCGGGCGGCGGGGCGTCGGCCTGGAAGGCGGCGCCGGTGGCGAAGCCGCCGAAGCCGCAGGCCAGGGCCGCGGCGAGGCCCGCCGCGGCGAGGCGCGGGCCGGGCCACCGCCGCGCCCGGGCGGGGGCCGGGGCCGGGGCGGGGGCGCGGGTCCACCAGTGGCGTGGCTCGGGGGCGGGGTTCGCGTCGAGGGCGCGCAGGACGCGGCTCTCGAAGCCGACGGGCGGCTCCGCGTCGGGCAGGAGCGCGAGCAGTCCGTCGCCGACGGCGGTGAGGCTCTCGACGTGGTCGCGGCAGGCCGGGCACGTGTCGAGGTGGGCTAGGGCCTCTGCGCGTTCGTCGGCGGGCAGCACGCCGAGGGCGAGTTCGGCGTCCAGGTCGCGCAGGCGTGCGCAGTCCATGGCGGTCACCGCCTCTCCTGCGCGGCGAGCAGGTCCCGCACCTTGTGGGTGCCGGTCCTGATGCGGGTCTTGGCGGTGCCGAGCGGGATGCCCTCGGCCTGCGCGACCTCGCGGGCGGTCATGCCGTAGATGCCGGCCATGACGAGGGCGCGGCCCTGTTCGGGCGGGAGCTGGGCGACGGCCGTGCGCACGCGCGCGGCGCTGTCGTCGGCGAGGGCCCGCCGCTCGGGCGTCTCGGTGACCAGGCCGTACAGGACGTCGAGCGCGTCGAGGTCGTCGGGGTCGAGGGGCCGGGCGCGGCGGGCGCGGACGGCGTCGACGGCGAGGTTGTGGGCGATGGCGGTGAGCCATGCCCGTACGGAACCGCGCCGGGGGTCGTAGAGCTGTCCGTGGCGCCAGGCCCGCTCGAACGTCTGCTGGGCGACGTCCTCGGCGAGCTGGCGGTCCCCGAGGACGGTCAGGGCGACACCGAAGACGGGGCCCTGGAAGCGGCGCACGAAGGCGACGGCGAGTTCGGCGTCGCCCGTCGTCAGGCCGGTCAGCAGGGCCTCGTCGGGGAGCCGTGTCGGGGTCGGTCCCATGCGCCACATGTCAGGGATACGTTCCGCCGCCGGAAAGGGATTGCGCCACCGGAACCGGAAAGGGATCGCGCTGCCGGAAAAGCTGCGCCCTGCCATTGTCCCCCCGGCGGGGCGCGGGTGCCGCGCAATCCGTTCGGGCGGCCGGGCCGTACCTCTGGCAGGGGGATCGACCGGGAGGGGGATCGACCTGGAGGGCCGAGTCATGACCATCCCGCACATCCGCCGGCGCGTGTTCCTCGGCGCGACCGTCGGCGGTCTGGCAGCGCTGCTCGCCGCCTGCGGAGGCGGCGGCAGCTACGGCGGCGGTTCGAGCGGAGGCGGTGGCGGCACGATGACCGGGGCGCACGCGGCCGGCGGTTCCGGCACCCGGGTGACCGCGGAGCTGACCGACTTCCACATCCAGCTGTCCACGCAGAGCTACCGGCCGGGCGCGTACACGTTCACCGCGGACAACATGGGCCACCATCTGCACGGCCTGGAGATCAAGGGCCCCGGCGGCGACAACCGCAGCAAGGACGTGCAGCCCGGGCAGTCGACGACCCTCACGGTCCGCCTGAAGTCCGGCACCTATCAGGTGTTCTGCCCGGTCGACGGGCACAAGGACCTCGGCATGAAGACGGCCATCACCGTCGGTGGGGCGCCGGCGTCGTCCGGCACCGGCACCGGCCCGACCTCCAACGGCCATGGCTACTGAGGGCGCGGCCGTTCGCCTCGTGCTGCGGCTCGGCGGGGCCGGGCTGACGGCGGCGATGGCCGTGATCCATCTGCGGCTGTGGGCCGAGGGCTACCGCGACCTCGCCACCATCGGCCCGCTGTTCCTCGTCAACGGCGTCGTCGGCGCCCTGCTCGCCGTGGCGCTGCTCCTGACGCCGCTGCGGCTGCTCGCCCCGCTCGCCGCGCTGACCGCCGCCTTCACCGCCGGGACGCTGGGCGCGCTGGTGCTGAGCCTGACCCGGGGCCTGTTCGGGTTCCGCGAGTACATCGGCGCGGAGCTGGTGCGGCCGGCGCTGTACGTGGAGTCGGCGGGGGTGCTGGTCGCGGCGGCGTTGAGCGTGGCCGCGTATCTGGCCGTACGCGGCAGGCCGCGCGCCCGGGCCCGCAGGTTCCACGTCCCCGGCGGGCACCGCGTGGCATGAGGGCGCACCGCCCGCGCCGGCCTCCGCCAGCGGTTGTCTCCGCCAGCGCCGGCTCCCGTCAGCGGTGGCGCAGCAGCAGCATCGCCGCGTCGTCGTGGAGGGGGCCGGCGGCGTGTGCGACGAGGTCGGTGCGCAGGCCCGCGAGGGCGGCTTCGGCGTCGGCGGCCTTGAGGAGGCCCGCGCGCTCGGCGAGGGGGTAGAAGGCGCCGTGGCCGTCGCGGGCCTCGCTGACGCCGTCGGTGTACAGGAGGATCTGGTCGCCGGGGGCGAAGTCGACGGTGTACGGGAGGGGTGCGTCGCCGCCGTGCACGCTCAGGCCGAGCGGCATCGCGTAGTGCGGGGGTGCGGGGAAGTGGGTGGTGCCGTCGGCCCGGACGACGAGGGGCGGCGGGTGGCCGAAGTTGAGGAAGGTGACCTCGCGGCTGCCTGCGGGGACCTCGACGAGCAGGGCGCTGACGAAGCGCTCGCCCTCCAGTTCGCGGTCGACGGCGCGGGCGAGGCGCCGGCCGAGTCCGGCGAGTTCGGGCTCGTCGTGGGCGGCCTCGCGGAACACGCCGAGGACGAGGGCCGCCGTCTCGACGGCTTCCAGCCCCTTGCCCTGGACGTCCCCGATGACGGCGCGGGTGCCGCCGGGCGCGACGACGACCTCGTACAGGTCGCCGCCGATGCGGGCCTGGGCGACGGCGGAGGTGTAGGAGACGGCGACGCGCAGTTCGCCCGCGACGCGGGGCACCGGGCGCAGCAGGACGCGCTGGGCGACCTCGGCGATGTCGCGCACGTCGGCGAGTTCGGCGTCGCGGCGCTCGCGCAGGGCGACGGCGAGGAGTCCGGCGGCGGTGACGCCGGCGACGCTGAGGACGGCGATGTAGACGCGCCGCCTGCCGAGGGTGCCGTCGTAGGCGGCGAGGGCGACACAGAGTCCGGCGGCGACGGCGCCGATGCGAGCGGTACGGCGTTTGGTGCCGACGAGCCCGGCGAAGGCGGGGCCGAGCGACATGAGGAGCAGCAGTCCGAAGCCGGTGGGGGTCACCAGTTCGGCGACCACCACGAGCGCCATCACGCCGTACGGCAGCGCGGACAGGACACGGACCGCAAGTGCCTTCGTCTCGCTCATCGCTCTCCCCCCGCCACAACGGCACACGCCTCGGGTCGGAACTCGTCGGTTCCTGAGCGTATGCGTGCTTTCTGAGCTGTCGATGAGCGGGGGGTGATCTCGTTACAGGATCGCAGCCCTGCTCAGGAGGCGCGTTCCCAGCCGCGCCGGGCGGGGCGGGGCGTGCGGGGGCGGCGCCGGTAGACGACGTAGGGGCGGAAGAGGTAGCGCAGCGGCGCGGTGAACATGTGGATGAGGCGGCAGTACGGGACGAGCGCGATGAGGGCGAGCCCGAACAGGACATGCGCCTTGAACGCGAGGGGAGCCGCCGCCATGAGGGTGTAGTCGGGGCTGAGGGCGAACAGGGAACGGAACCAGAGGGAGACGCCCTCGCGGTAGTTGTAGTCGCCGCCCGCGCCGGTGGAGTTGAGGACGGTGGCGGTCAGGCCGAGCACCATGGCGCCGATGAGCAGCGTGTACATGAGGTGGTCGCTGCGGAGCATGGCGCGGCGGACGGCGGGCACGCGCAGGCGCCGGTACACGAGGACGCCGAGTCCGGCGACGGCGGCGAGGCCCGCGACGGCTCCGGTGGAGACGGCGACGAGGTGGTAGGTGTGGTCGGAGACGCCCACGGCGTCGGTCCAGCTCATGGGGATGAGGAGGCCGACGACATGGCCCAGGACGACGAACAGCATGCCGAAGTGGAACAGCGGCGAGCCGATGCGCAACAGTTTCGACTCGTGGAGCTGGCTGGAGTGGCTGGTGATGCCGAACCGGTCGTGGCGGCCGCGCCAGATCAGTCCGCCGACGAAGAGCACGAGGACGAGGTAGGGGACGACGCCCCACAGCATGAGGTCCATCAGGGGGTGGTCCTTCCGTGGGCGGCGGCGGGGCGGCGGGGCGCGGGCCAGGGCAGGTCGATGCCGGGGCCGAGGGGTTCGAGGGCGGCGAGGCCGACGCTCTCGCGGGGCGGGCCGGAGCGGGCGAGGGCCTTGGCCTCGGCGCGGGTGGCGGGCGAGGGCCCGGGGAGGGTGGCGCAGACGGCGTGCAGGAGCAGCCGGTAGGGGGTGCCGTGCTCGTCCAGGGCGAGGCGCAGCAGTTCGAGTCCGGCGCGGTGTTCCTGGAGGAGGGCGGTGCCGGCGTCCTCGTTCCGGGCGGCGAACTCCAGCATGACGGGGAGGAAGTCGGGCAGTTCGTCGCCGGTGTGGGCGAGGCCGTGGTCGCGGTAGGTCCGCTGGACGCGGACGAGGGACAGGCCCCGGTTGCGGGTGTCGCCGTCGGTCCACCAGGTCAGGTAGAGGCAGCGCCGGTTACGAGTGTCGAAGACCGAGGTGTAGTGGGCGGCGCGGTCCAGCGGGGCACGGTCGTCGAAGTCGGCGAGGAACGCGGCCAGTTCGGGGTGGCCGAGGCCGGTGACGAGGTCGCGGACGAGGGGCAGTTCGGCGTCGAGGGCCGCGTCGGGGTAGGTCAGCAGGCGGCCGGCGGCGAGGCGGACGCGCGCGTCGGGGGTCATGCGGTCCTCCGGGTGGGCGAGAGGTTGAGCAGCACCGGCGGGCGCACCGCGTCCTCGACGCCTGCGACGGGGCAGCCGTCGTCGAGGGGGTGGGTCTCGGCGAGGGCGTCGGCGTCGGCGCGGGCGGCGGTGGGCACGACGTAGCGGTCCTCGTACTTGGCGACGGCGAGCAGGCGGAACATGTCCTCCAGTTCGGTGCCGGTGAGGTGGACGGAGGCGGCGATGTCGGGGTCGGGTTCCTCGCCGAGGTTGCGGGCGCGCATGTGGGAGCGCATGGCGGCCATGCGGCGCAGGACGGCCTCGACGGGCACCCGGTCGCCGGCGGTGAGGAGTTCGGCGAGGTATCCGACGGGGATGCGCAGGGCGTCGATCGCGCCGAAGAGGTTGCCCGCGTCCTCGCCGTCGTGGCCGCTCGCGGCGACCGCCTCGACGACCGGGGACAGCGGTGGCACGTACCAGACCATGGGCATGGTGCGGTACTCGGGGTGCAGCGGCAGCGCGACCTGGTAGGTGCGGATGAGGTCGAAGACCGGGGAGCGGCGGGCGGCGTCGAGCCAGTCGTCGCTGATCCCGGCGGCGCGCGCGGCGGCCTCGACGGCGGGGTCGTCGGGTTCGAGGAAGGCTTCCAACTGGGCCGGGTAGAGGTCGTGTTCGTCCTCGACGGATGCGGCCTCGGTGACCTTGTCGGCGTCGTAGAGCATGACGCCGAGGTAGCGCATGCGGCCGACGCAGGTCTCGGAGCAGACGGTCGGCATGCCGATCTCGACGCGCGGGAAGCAGAAGGTGCACTTCTCGGCCTTGCCGGTGGCGTGGTTGAAGTAGACCTTCTTGTACGGGCAGGAGCTGACGCACATGCGCCAGCCGCGGCAGCGGTCCTGGTCGACGAGGACGATGCCGTCCTCGACGCGCTTGTACATGGCGCCGGAGGGGCACGCGGAGACGCAGGCCGGGTTGAGGCAGTGTTCGCAGATCCGCGGCAGATAGAACATGAAGCTCTGCTCGAACTCGAAGCGGATGCGGGCGCCGACCTCGTCGCGGATCTTCTCCACGAGCGGGTCACGGTGGCCGTGCTCGGGGGCGCCGCCGAGGTTGTCGTCCCAGTTGGGTCCCCACTCGATGGTGTCGAGGGGTTCGCCGGTGGTCTGCGACAGGGGCCGGGCGACGGGCATGTCGTCGCCCGCGGGGGCGTCGGTGAGGTTCTTGTAGTCGTACGTCCACGGCTCGTAGTAGTCGTCGAGCGTGGGCAGGTCGGGGTTGGCGAAGAGGGTGCCGAGCCGCTTGAGGCGGCCGCCCGCGCGCAGCCGCAGCCGGCCCGAGCGGGTGCGTTCCCAGCCGCCGCGCCAGCGGTCCTGGTCCTGCCAGCGGCGCGGGTAGCCCTGCCCGGGCAGCGTCTCGACGTTGTTGAACCAGACGTACTCGGTGCCGCGCCGGTTGGTCCACGCCTGCTTGCAGGTGACGGAGCAGGTGTGGCAGCCGATGCACTTGTCGAGGTTCATCACCATGGCGATCTGGGCCATGACGCGCATGTCAGTACTCCACTTCCTGCGCGCGGCGGCGGATGACGGTGACCTCGTCGCGCTGGTTGCCGGTCGGGCCGAGGTAGTTGAACGCCCAGGTCAACTGGGCGTATCCGCCGATGAGATGGGTCGGCTTGAGCATGATGCGGGTGAGGGAGTTGTGGATGCCGCCGCGCTTGCCGGTGCGTTCGGTGCGGGGGACGCCGACGGTGCGCTCCTGGGCGTGGTTCATGTAGACGGTGCCGGGCGGCATCTTGTGGGAGACGATGGCGCGGGCGGTGATGACGCCGTTGCGGTTGACGGCCTCGATCCACTCGTTGTCCTTGACGCCGATGGCGTCGGCGTCCTGCGGCGACATCCACACGGTCTGTCCGCCCCGGCCGAGCGTCATCATGTACAGGTTGTCCTGGTACTGGGAGTGGATGGCCCACTTGTTGTGCGGGGTGAGGAAGCGGACGGCGACCTCGCGCCCCTCGTCCCCCACGCTGCCGAGCGCGGGCTCCCCGTACAGGCGGCTCATGTCCAGCGGGGGCTTGTAGACGGGCAGGGCCTCGCCGACCTCGTGGAGCCAGTCGTGGTCGAGGAAGAAGTGCTGACGGCCCGTCAGGGTGTGCCAGGGCTTGTGGTGTTCGGTGTTGAGCGTGAAGGCGGTGTAGCGGCGCCCGCCGGACTCGCTGCCGGACCATTCGGGTGAGGTGATGACGGGCACGGGGGCGGCCTGGGTGTCGGCGTAGGTGACACGCTTGCCCTCGTGCTCGGCGGCGAGGTGCGCCATGGGGCGTCCGGTGCGGCGCTCCAGGGTGCGGAAGCCCTGGGTGGCGAGGCGGCCGTTGGAGGTGCCGGACAGGGCGAGGATGGTGTCGCAGGCGCGGCGGGCGGTGTCGAGGCGGGGCCGGCCGTCGGCGACGCCGCCGCGCACGGTGCCGTTCGCGGCCTTGAGCCGGTCGACCTCCTCGCGGACGTCGAAGGTGACGGCCTTGGTGGTGACGCCGAGCTTGTCGACGAGCGGGCCGAGCGCCGCGAACTTGTCGCCGACGGCGCCGTAGTCCCGTTCCACGACGGTGAGTTGATACATGGTCCTGCCGGGCACGGGCTCGCATTCGCCCTTGCCCCAGTCGAGGGCGACGCCGCCGGGCTGGGCCATCTCGCCGCCGGGGGTGTCGTGCTGGAGTGCCGTCGCCACGAGGTCCTTGCGCACGCCGAGGTGGTCGCGGGCCAGGTCGCTGAAGCGGCGGGCGAGACCGAGGAAGGCGTCGTAGTCGGTACGGGCCTGCCAGGGCGGGTCGATCGCCGGGGTGAAGGCGTGCAGGAAGGGGTGCATGTCGGTGGACGACAGGTCGTGCTTCTCGTACCAGGTGGCGGCGGGCAGGACGACGTCGGAGAGCAGGGTCGTGGACGTCATCCGGAAGTCGAGGCTGAGCAGCAGGTCGAGCTTGCCGCGCGGCTCCTCCGGGCGCAGGGCGACGTCCCTGGGGGTGGCGCGGGGCCCGTCGTCGGGCAGGTTGGAGTGGGTGCCGAGGAGGTGCTTGAGGAAGTACTCGTTGCCCTTGGAGCTGGAGCCGAGCAGGTTGGCCCGCCAGACGGTCATCACGCGCGGCCAGTTGACGGGCGCGTCGGGGTCCTCGGCGGCGAGCTTCAGCGTGCCGGCCTTCAGCTCCTCGACGGCGCCCGCGACCGGGTCGGCGCCCGCGCCGAGGTCGAGGGGGTTGCGGTCGAAGGTGGGGTAGGACGGCATCCAGCCCATCCGGGCGGAGGCGGCGAGGCAGTCGGCGCCGGTCATGCCGGTGAAGCGGCCGGTGCCGAGCGGCGAGGCGAGGGCTTCGGCGGGCAGCGTGTCGTAGCGCCACTGCCCGGTGTGGGTGTAGAACCAGCCGGCGCCGATCATCTGGCGGGGCGGGCGGGACCAGTCGGAGGCGGCGGCGAGGGTGGCCCAGCCGGTGACGGGCCGGCACTTCTCCTGGCCGACGTAGTGGCCCCAGCCGCCGCCGTTGCGGCCCTGGCAGCCGGTGAGGGTGAGCAGGGCGAGGAAGGAGCGGTAGATGGTCTCGGAGTGGAACCAGTGGTTGGTGCCGGCGCCCATGAGGATCATGCAGCGCCCCTCGGAGCGCTCGGCGGTGTCGGCGAACTCGCGGGCCACCCGCACCGCCTGGGCGGCGGGCACCGAGGTCAGGGTCTCCTGCCAGCCGGGCGTGCCGGGGGTGCTCGCGTCCTCGTAGGAGGCGGGCCAGGTGCCGGGCAGGCCGGGGCGGGCGACGGCGTACTGGGCGAGCATCAGGTCGAAGACGGTGGTGACGAGCTTGCCGCCGATCCGCCGCACGGGCACGCCGCGCCGCACGGTGTCCGAGGACGCCTCCTCGAAGCGCGGCAGCAGCACCTCGACGCTCTCGCCGCCTTCTTGATGGAGCGTCAGGCGGGGGCGGAGGTCACCGAGGTCGAGGTTCCAGTCGCCCTCGTCGCCGCTGCCCCAGCGGTGGCCGAGGGTGCCGCCCGGCACGGCGGGCGCGCCGGTGGCGTCGTCGAACAGGACGGGCTTCCACTCGGCGTGCTCGACGTCCTGGCCGAGGTCGGCGGCGCGCAGGAACTTGGCGGGGACGTACGCCCCGTCGTGCTCCTCCAGGGTGATCAGGAACGGCAGGTCGGTGTACTGCTTGACGTACCCGTCGAAGAACGGCGTCTCGCGGTCGACGAAGAACTCCTTCAGGATGACGTGCCCCATGGCGAGGGCCAGCGCGCCGTCCGTGCCGGGGTGGGGGTGCATCCACTCGTCGGCGAACTTCGTGTTGTCGGCGTAGTCCGGGCTGACGGCGACGACCTTCTGGCCCCGGTAGCGGGCCTCGGTCATCCAGTGGGCGTCGGGGGTGCGGGTGACGGGGACGTTGGAGCCCCACATCATCAGGTAGGCCGCGTCCCACCAGTCGCCGGACTCGGGCACGTCGGTCTGGTCGCCGAAGACCTGCGGGGAGGCGACGGGCAGGTCCGCGTACCAGTCGTAGAACGACAGCATCGGCGCGCCGATGAGCGAGTGGAAGCGGGCGCCCGCCGCGTGCGAGGCCATCGACATGGCGGGGATCGGGGAGAACCCGGCGACGCGGTCGGGGCCGTGCTCCTTGATGGTGTGCACATGCGCGGCGGCGACGATCTCCAGCGCCTCGTCCCAGCTCGCGCGCACCAGCCCGCCCTTGCCGCGCGCCTGCTGGTAGCGGCGGCGGCGCTCGGGGTCGGCCTGGATGTCGGCCCACGCGAGCACCGGGTCCTTCAGGCGGGCCTTGGCCTCGCGGTACATCTCCAGCAGCGCGCCGCGCACATGGGGGTGGCGGACCCGGGTCGGCGAGTACGTGTACCAGGAGAAGGAGGCGCCCCGGGGGCAGCCGCGCGGCTCGTACTCGGGGCGGTCGGGGCCGACGCTCGGGTAGTCGGTGGCCTGCGTCTCCCAGGTGATGATGCCGTCCTTGACGTACACCTTCCAGCGGCACGAGCCGGTGCAGTTGACGCCGTGGGTGGAGTGCACGACCTTGTCGTGGCTCCAGCGGTCCCGGTAGAACGACTCGGCCTCGGAGGACTCCGTACGTGTGACCGTGCGCAGGTCGTCGGAGACGTCGGCGCGGGTGAGGAAGCGTCCGGCGCGGATCAGGAGGTCGGCTGGGTCACTGCCCTGCTGGTTCGACAACGGGACTCCTTGGGGCGAAGGCGGGCGCACACGCCTCCACCGGCTCGAAACGATCACGTCCGGTCGAGCCTATGGCGGCGCCCCGCCCCCGCCCTTCGCCATTGGACCCGCCCCTGCGGGCCGAAAGGTCCGCACGACCGGCCCGCGCGCGGGACCGACTGCCCCCGGAAGACGGGACGTTCGGCCCCCTGGTCGTGGGACCGGGGACGCGTGTAGGGCTCCGGCCCGGTGGCAGGCTGGGGTGGACGCATCCGGCGGGTGAAGGGACGGGCATGGTGTCGCGCGCGGTACGGGTCTGGGTGCCCCGGCAGCACGGGGCGTGGGCGATGCTCGTCGTACCGCTCGTCGCGGGCGCGGCCCTCGGCACGCCGACGCCCTGGCAGGCGCTGCTGCTGGTGGCCTGGCTGCTCGCGTACGTCGCCTCCTACCACGCCCAGCAGTGGCTGCGGCTGCGCCGGATCTCCCGCAATCCGCGGGCGGCGGCCCGTCATGTGCCGCCGCTGCGCTGGACGTTGGCCGCGACGGTGGTCGCCGGGGTGCCGCTGCTCGTCCACGCGCCGTGGCTGCTGCTCGCGGCCTGCTGCGCGGCGCCGTTCCTCGCGGTGAACCTCTGGTACGCGTCCCGCAACCGTGAACGCGCCCTGGTCAACGGGCTGGTCGCCGTCGTGCCCGCGTGCGGCATGCTGCCGGTGGCGGTGCTGCTCGGCGGCGGCACGCTCGGCGGTGCGTGGCGGCCCGCGCTCGTGTGCCTGCTCTACTTCGCCGGGACGGTCCTGTACGTGAAGACGATGATCCGCGAGCGGGACAGCGCGCCCCACCGGTGGGCGTCCTGGGTCTGGCACGCGGCTGCCGTGCCGGCGGGCGCGCTGCTGCTGTCGTGGTGGGCGGCGCTGTTCTTCGCGGTGTGCCTGGTGCGGGCGGTCGTGATGCCGCTGCGCGGGCGGGTGCGGGTGGCGGTGGTGGGCGCGGTGGAGGTCGTGCTGTCGCTGCTGCTGCTCGGGGTGCTTCTCGCGGCGTGATCGGTGGCCGCGTCAGCCTAAAGTCGCCGCGCCCGCTCCTTTCGGCCGACGCGCCCTCGGGCCGGGCCTCCCTAGGCTGACGGCATGGACATCGACGTACGGCATGCTTCCTCGTTCGCGGTGGCCCGGGTGCGCCTGGGCCCTCAGGAGACGGTGCGCGCGGAGTCGGGCGCCATGATGGCGCACTCCGCCGGCCTCTCCGTGGAGGCGACCTCGGACGGCGGGCTGTTCAAGGGGCTCAAGCGCAGTGTGCTCGGCGGGGAGTCGCTGTTCGTCACGCGGTTCACGGCGGGCGCGGCGGGCGGCTGGGTGGATCTGGCGGCGCAGTTGCCCGGTGACGTGCGGGCCGTCGAGGTGGACGGCGGCCTCAACCTGGCGCGCGGGGCGTGGCTGTGCTCGTCCGACGGCGTGGACCTGGACACGAAGTGGGGCGGCCTGAAGAACCTGGCGGGCGGCGAGGGCGGCTTCCTGGTGCGCGCCGAGGGCCGGGGCCAGGTGGTCGCCGCCTGCTACGGCGCGCTCGACGTGGTGGAGCTGGGGCCCGGCGAGTCGTTCGTGCTGGACTCGGGGCACCTCGTGGCGTTCGAGGACGGGCCCGCCTACACGACGCGGAAGGTGACGCGCGGGCTGATGCAGACACTGAAGTCGGGTGAGGGCCTGGTGTTCGAGTTCACCGGGCCCGGCCGGGTGTGGACGCAGAGCCGCAACCCGGGCGCGCTCGTCACCTGGCTCACCGCCAAGCTGCCCTTCAGTCGCGGCTGACGGGCCGCGCCTCCGGCTCTACACCCTCGCGGCGGGCCACGGCGTGCAGGGCGCGCAGTGCGACCAGCAGAACGCCTATGTCGTCGAGGTATATGGGGTCGGGCAGCAGGTCGACGGGCGAGATCGTGTAGACGACGGCCGCCCAGAACAGGGCCTTGTGGCCCAGCGGGATGCCGGCGTCCATGAGCAGCTTGCGGGCCTTGAAAACCCGTACGAGCAGGACGGCGGCCGTGACCAGCATGGCGAGGGCCGCCAGGGCGCCGAGCACCAGCCAGGTGCGTTCGTTCACGCGGGTCCTCCCCCGGATCGCCACCGGCGCGGCCCCCGCGGCGCCGCTCCCGGGTGCGCGAGCGCGGGGCACGGGCGACGATGGGAGCCGGCTTTGGAGGTCGGGCGACACGAGGAGGTCGACGCCGTGCTCGTGATGGTGGCCATGGTGTTGATGGTGCTGGGTGTGGTGTGCATAGCGGTGACGGCCCGCGGGATGGCGACGGACCATGTGGCGCTGGGCGCGCCGGTCCTCGCGCTGCTCGCGGGGTTCGCGGCGGTGGCGCTGCTGTTGACGGCGATGGCGTCGGGGCAGTGACCCCCGGCGCTCACCTGGTGATGTCCTCGATGTCGGCGGCGTCGAGGGCCGCGTAGCCGAGCCGGTCCTCGGCGGCGTCCGCGACGTCGTCGTCGATGACGTGCACGGCGGCCTCCTCGGCCGACGCCGCTCCCCCGGCCAGGCCGTTCTCCTCGGCCAGCATGTCCTTCTCGGCGTCCTCGTGGGCGCCCTCGTCGGGTGCCACGAGCCGCCCGGAGCGCCGGCCACCGACCTCGGCGTCGAGCACTTCGCCCTCGCCCTCGGGAAGGTCGCCGAGGCCGTCGTCGCCGTCGCCCGACTCCAGGACCTCGTACTCCTCGATCACCGGGTCGGGGCGTTCCTCGGACAGTCTCTCGTCGAGGCTCTCCCCGTGGCGGCGCTCCGCCACCGTGTTCCCGCTGTGTTCGACGCCGAGCGGGCGCTCGGGGGGCGACCAGCCCTCGTCGTACGGGTCGACCCCGCGGTCGTCGAGTGTGTCCTCCGGGTCGAGGATGCCCTCGTCCTCCCGGCCGTCGGGGTCCGAGGGCTGGTACACGTCGTCGCCCATGCCCGTGTCGTCGTCGCGCTCGGTCATCCTCAATCACCTGCCTTGTCTGTCACACCTCACGTATCCAGCCTGCGCCACCTCACGCCCGGTCGCCGTACGAAATCAGATGGGGCACGACGACGATCTGCACGTCGTCCTCGTAGACGACCCGCCCGGGGTCGGTGGAGACGACCTTGCGGCAGGGCACGCCGTGCTCCTCCAGGATCGCCAGATATCCCTCGACGCGCTCCAGCAGGTGGACGGCGGTGGGCTTGAACCAGGCGGCGGCGCCGGGGTGGACGGCCGGGTCGTAGACGCTCGGGTCGACGGTCGAGGGGTCGGTGTAGGCGGCGTCGTACCAGGCGTTGCTCGCGCGCCGGAACGACTCCTGCTCCGCGCTGAGCCTGCCGGCCCTGCCGAGCCGGTTGACCAGGCCGAACACGCCGGTGTGATGGCCGTGCTCGTCGGGCTCGGGGGCCTGGAAGCGTACGTACGGGCTCGAAGTCATCGGCCGATCCTCGCAGGCGGGGGCCGGGTCCTGTGCCAGGGGGGGTGGCGCGCGGGCGCGCGCGAGGATGCGCCTCCGGCGGGCGGCTGTCCTGTCGAGCCCTCCGGTTCGGGGACAGAGGCGTCCCCCATGGGGTGGGGACGGCCGCCCGGCCCTTTGCCGATCTTGGGGAGCGGGGAGGGCTCAGACGTACGTGTCCGTAGAGGCAACCCCCGATCGGAACGAGGTCGTCGCATGCGCCGCACCGGATTCCTGTCCCTGACCGTCGCTCCCCTGCTGTTCCTCACCACGCCGTCCGCCGCCGCCGATCCGGGGCTCACGGTGACCGCCCCGGCCGCCGGTTCGGTGCATCCGGCGGGCTCCAGCGTCTTCGTGAACTGGCGCAACGGCACGGGCCGGCAGCTCGACATGTGGCTCGTGCGGGGCGGCACGGCGCGGGTCGCGCAGCTCGCCGCGAAGCTGACGGCGGCGCCGTCCGGGGAGACGACGACCGTGCTCCCGCCGGTCCCGGAGGGCGGCGGGTACGCGATCGAGCTGGCGAGCCGCGACGGGTCGGCGCACGCGTTCAGCGCGCGTTTTTCGGTCAGTTCCTAGCCCGCGCCTCCGGGTGCCCGTCCCCGAGGGCGATGTCGTGGCGTACGTGCTGGTCGGCGTCCGCGACGGTGACGAGTTCGGCGCGGGGGGTGTGCCGGGTCGCGGAGACGATCAGCGTGTGGGCGCCGGCGGGCAGCCCGGTCAGGGCGTAGTGCCCGTCGTGGACCGGTGACGTGGCGAGGCGGCGGCCTCCGGCGCTGATCAGCGTCGTCCAGGCGGGACAGCCGTCCCCATGCTCGGCGCAGCGCACGGCGCCTTCGATACGGGCCCTGCCGCGTCCGGCGGTGGGCATCGGCGCCGGGGCGGTGGCGGGGGCCGGTGCGGCGGCCTGTTCGCGTGTCTCAGGCACCGGAGCGACCGGCGCCGGGCGGCGGGGTTCGTTCCAGGCGGCGACGACGGCGTGGGCGCGGCGCTGCATGGGGGTGGCGGGCGGCGTCTCGGGGCGGGGGCCGTCGGCGACGCGCAGGCCGGCCTGTTCGGCGTAGGCGGCGAGCGTCTCGTCGAGCGCGGCCAGCTCCCGCAGCGCGGCACGCAGCCGGCGGGCGCGCGGCCCGGCCTGCGCGGGCGGCAGATCCGTCTCCAGCGCGCGTACGAGGGGGCCGATCCGCTGCCAGCCGGCGTCGCCGTCAGCTTCGCCGCCGGCGAGGGCGCGGTCGAGGGCCCGCAGAGACGCGGTGAGGCGGGCGGTGAGCGCGTGGGCGCGGGCGGCGGGGCCGGGCGCGAGGTCGATGTCGATGTCGGCGGCGGAGGCGAGGGTGCGGGCGTGGCCGGTGGCGGTGGTCAGCAGCGCCACGCGGTGGTCGGCGGCGGGGCCGCGTACGCCGAGCGGCATCCGCACCAGGGGGCGGGCGACGCTGCGGACCTGGAGGAGAGCCGCGTCGACGGCGCGGGCGGCGCCGCGCAGCCGTACGGGGGCGTCGGGGGTGCTCCAGCGCTGTTCGACCTGCTGGACGACCTGGGCGAGGGCTTCGACGTAGCCGCGTTCGGCCTCCTGGACGACGGTGCGGCGGGAGAGGGGGAAGATCAGCGCGGCGCAGGCGGTGGCGACGAGGACGCCGAGCCCGTTGTCGAGGAGCCGTTCGCCGAGCAAGTGGTCCATGGCGCTGTCGGGCGTGCTCAGGGCGTAGAGCTGGATGAGTGCGACGACGAGGCCGGTGACCCAGCAGGCGTAGGCGCGCTGCATGCCCCAGGCGCCGAAGGTGAGGCCGAGAACGATCACGGCGAGGGTGGCGTACGGGTGGCCGCGGCCGGTGAGGTGCAGGACGAGCAGGCCGAGGACGGCGCCGAGCGCGGTGCCGACCATGCGGTGGCCGAACTTGCGCAGCCGCTCGTGGGTGGTGTTGGTGCCGAACAGGGTGATCATGACGCCGACCAGGCCCCAGTAGAAGCGGCGGGGGTCGATGGCGTCGGTGAGCGGGCAGACGATCGCGGCGGCGACGGCGGCGTGCGCGGGGACGCGGACGTAGGGGACGGCGCGCCGCCAGCCGCGTTCGGTGGTGGCGGCGAGGACGCGGCGGGCGGGGCCCGCGGAGCCGGGCAGCCGGTTGTTCTCCAGGGCGACGCTCTGCTGGAAGGGGACGCCCGCGGCGGCTCCCGAGGCGGAGCTGCGGCCCAGGCTGAGCCAGGCGCGCAGCGACTCGGCGAGTGAGTCGAGCAGGTGGCCGACGCGGCGGGCGAGGACGGCGGCCTCGACGTGCCCGGTGGGAGCGGCGGGGTCGGCGAGCACCGCCTCGGCGCGGGCCTGGACGCGGGCGGCGGCCGGGCGCAGCGACTCGGCGCGGCCGACGGGCGTGTCGCGGGCGAGGACCATGGCGACGACGAGGGCTTCGCGCAGGGGCTCGGGGACGGGCAGCCGGGTCAGTTCGACGGCGGCCTGGCCGATGCCGCGCAGGGCGAGTTCGGCGTCGAAGAGGTGGCGGTGCAGGAGTTCCGCGGCGGCCGGGTCGGCGGCGACCTCGGGCTGGGCGAGGCGGCCGTCGATGGTGACGGTGGTGATGTTGAGGCGGCGTAGCCCTCGCTGGACGCGGCGGGCGGCGCGGGCGGGCTCCAGGTCGGTGCCGAGGGCGCGGGCGGCCGCGTCGGCGATCCGGCGGGCCTCGACGACGAACGCGCGCTGGGTGCGCAGCAGGTCCTCGCGCGGGGTGGGCCGGCACAGCAGGAGCCGGGTGGCGAGGACGGCGGCGGCGGAGACGAGGGCGATGGCGAACGCCTTGCCGACGAGGGCCGCGGGCAGCCCGGCGAGCATGCCGACCATCAGGCCGTTGAACAGCATCATGCCGGTGACCAGGGCGAACGGCCCGAACCTGGCGAGCAGGAACGTGACGGCGAGCGCGGCGATCATCAGGGCCATCTGCGGCACGCGGTGCCCTTGCAGGCGCGCGCACAGCCAGAGCACGGCGGAGTACGGGAAGGGCATCCACAGGATGGCGCGGGCCAGCCGGTCCCAGGTGTTCTCGGCGACGGCGAACGCGCTCATCAGGCCCATCATCCCGGCGATCATCATGCCGGTGACGGCGGGCACGGCGAGGGCGTGGGCGGCGGAGTGGCCGACGGCGAGGGAGGTGACCATGGCGACGAAGGTGCGCCAGCCGGCCTGGAGCTGGCCGAGCCCGGGGTCGGCGGCGAGCACCCAGTCCCACCCTCTGCGGGGTCCGGAGACCCGGTGCGGCGCGAGGTCGGTCCCCGGGGCGGCCGAAGGCGTGACGGTCGTGGGCGTGGTGGGCGTGGTGGGCGTGTCGTGCAGGGTGCCCGGGGTGCTCAAGTGGCCTCCGCTTCCGTTTCGGTTTCCGGGGTGACCGGCGCGCGGACGCTCGTCGCGTCCCTGGCCGGGGCGTCAGTCGCCGGGGCGTCCGCGGCGTGTATCGCCGTCGCCGGGGCGTCCGTCGTGTGCATCGCGTGGACGAGGGTGGCCAGGGCGTCCCGCGCCTCGCGCACGGCGCGTTCGGGGTCCTCGCTCGCTCCGTCCAGGGCGGCGAGCAGGGCGGCGGCCATCCGGCGGCGCCCCTGGTCGAGTACGTCACGGCCGGCCGGGGTGAGCGTGCTGCGCACCGCGCGCCGGTCGTCGTCGCAGCGCCGGCGCTCCACGAGCCCGGCGTCCTCCAGGCGGGCGAGGACGACGGTGACGCGGGGCTGCGCCATGCCGGTGCGGGCGGCCAGCTCGGTCACCCGGCCGGGTGCCGCCTCCAGCGCGTCGAGCAGGGCGACCTGACTGCGGGTGAGCCCGCCGAACTCGCCGGCGCGGAACAGGGCGCGGGTCAGGGTCCCGATCCCCCGAAGCAGCCCCCGCGCGGACACCTCGATCCGTCCGGCGGCATCGGTGTCGTCGACCTCCGGGGATAGATGCATATCGAAAGTATATAGCTGCCCGCTACACGTACATCGCGCGGGTCCGCCCGTACGAACCCCGCGGCCGCCGACCCCTCTCCCCCGGGCTTCCGGGCGGCGACCCCGCCCGTACGGCCGTAGCGTGGGCGCATGTGCTGGAGCGCGACGGCGGATCTCGCGGCGGGGAGCGCCGTGAGCGCGGTCGGCGTCGGCTGTGTGGTGCGGGCGGCGCGCACCCGGCCCCGGGCCCTCCCCCTCGCGGCGCTTCCGCTGCTGCTCGGGGCGCATCAGCTCATCGAGGCGGCCGTGTGGCACGCGGGCGGCGGCAGCGGGCCCGCGACCCTCGCGTGGGCGGTGATCGCGCTGCCGCTGCTCCCGCTGTGGGTGCCGTTCGCCGTGCTGTGCGCGGTGCCCCGGCGGTGGCCGCTGCTGCTCGCGCCCTGCGCGGTCGGCTCGGTGGTGGCCGGGGTGCTCGCGTGGGTGCTGGCGACGCGGCCCGTGACGGCCGAGGTGCGCGGCCACACGATGGGGTACGCGGTCGGCCTGCCGCACGCGGGCCCGCTGCTCGCGGGGTATCTGTTCGCCACTGTGGGGGCGCTGCTGCTCTCCGGTGAGCGCGGTCTCGTCGTGCTGGGCGGCGCGGCGGCGGCCGGGGCGGCGGTGTGCGCGGCGCTGTGGCGCTGGGAGTTCGTGTCGACGTGGTGCGCGTGGGCCGCGCTGTGTTCCGTCGTCCTGTACGGGTGGCTGCGGCGCGCGCCCGCCAGGCGTCGCGGTCGGCCCGGACCTCCAGTTCGACCGCGTCCGGGGTGAGCGGGGGGCGTACGGCACCGGCGGGCCGAGGCGCGCGGCGGGTGGTGAACTCCCGTGGAACAGTGGGCGAAGGGACGCTCAGGGCGGCGCGCGGCGGGCGGCAGGTTCGTACGTTGACGCCATGGGCTGGCTCGACATCACCTTCGCCGCCGCGGGCCTGCTGCTCGGCGCCGTCTCCGTCGTCGTCCCGTTCGTGGCGGACGGGCGGGCGCGGCGCAGCAGGCGCATCGGTTTCCGTACGCAGATGGACATCGCCATAGGGCACAGCGGGCAGGCGGGCGCGGCCGCCGGGGCCGCGGGGCTCGGCCTGTTCAACGACCTGCCCGCGATGCGGGACGCCACGCTGGTGCTGCTGCGCGTCGAGAACGACGGCTCGCGGCACATCGAGGAGTCCGACTACATCGACCCGTCGGCGCAGTACGGGCTGACCGCCGAGTTCCCGGGCCGCCGGATCGAGGCGCGGGATGTGACGCTGCCCGACGAACACGCCAATCTGGCAGGCTACTTCGAGGATCAGCCGGGCCTGCTGGTGGCGGGACCCAGCACCCTGCGCATCCCGCGCGTGCCGCTGAAGCCGGGCGCGTACTACAAGATCCTGGTGTTGCTGACGGGGGGCCACGAGGGCGATCCGGTGGTCGTGACGGGCGATCTCAAGGACGGTTCGCTGCACGAGAACCACAGTCTGACGCCGGACGAGAAGCCACCCGTGTTCAGCCGGCACGCGCGCTGGACGACGGTGGCGCTCGGGCTCGCGCTGATCGTGGCGACGGCGCTGCCGCTCGCGCTGCCGCCGCCGTTGCCCGAGGACTGCGCGACGGGCTCGCTGCGGCTGACGGGCTCGACGGCGTTCGAGCCGGTGCTCAGCGAACTGGCGCGGTCCTATCGCGCGCACTGCCAGGGCGAGCCGCACATCACGGTCGCGGCACGCGGCAGCCGTACGGGGGTGCGCGAACTGGCGCTGTCCGGCGGCGAGTCGGCGCACGCGCCCGCGGTGATCGCGTTCTCCGACGGTCCGCGTCCGGCGAGTTACACGCGGCTGAGCGGGACGCGGGTCGCGGTGTCGCTGTTCACGCTGGTCGTGCACGACGACGTACGCCTCACCGATCTGTCCGTGGCGCAGGTGCGGCGGCTGTACCGGGGTGAGATCCGGAACTGGTCGCAACTCGGCGGCCCCCGGCTGCCGGTGGTCCTGGTGAGCCGCACGTCGGGTTCCGGCACCCGCTCGTCGCTGTCGGCGCGGGTGCTCGGGGGCGCGGACGAGCCGCCGACGTCCTCCGACGACTGCGTGGAGCGTACGGTGCGTTCGGCGCCGGTGCTCCGCTGCGAACTGGACTCCACGGAACAGGTGTTGGACGCGGTGGCCCGGACGCCGGGCGCGGTCGGCTACAGCGACCTGCGCGCCGCGTCCGCCCCGCAGGCGCCGCGCGGGCTGCACCGGCTGACGCTCGGCGGGCACGTCCCCGACCCGGACCGGCTGGCGTCGGGCGGCTATCCGTACCGGGAGATCGAGTACGCGTACACGTACGGCAGGCCGCCCGCCGACACGCTGGCCGCCAGTTTCCTCGCGTACGCGGTCGACGGCACCGGCAAGGCGGTGGTCGCCACGCACGGCCATCTGCCGTGCGGGACGCCGGTCGGGCTGCGGGTGTGCGGCGCGGGCGACTGACCGGCGGCGCCGGGCGCTAGGGGTGCTGGGGGCGCTTCGGGTAGCGGACGAAGAGGACGCCCTGCACCTCACCCTCGGGGGCGGCGTACAGGTGCGGGGCGTCGGCGCGCCAGTGGGCGTGCCCGCCGGGGCCCACGGACTGCGGGGCGTCCGGGACCCCGACGCGGGCGGTGCCGGAGAGCACCATGAGGCTCTCGGTGGTGTACGGGACGTGCGCGGCGGACTCCTGGACGGCGCCGGCGGCGATGGAGATCCGGAACACGTCGGTGGCGGCGTCGGCGTCCTCGTACCGTTCCAGCAGGACGGCGGTGACGGCGCTGCCCGAGACGCCGCCCGCGCCCTCGGTGACGCCGGGCGGCGGGTCGTCGAGGACGGCGCTGAGCGGGCTGCCGAGCGCGGTGGTCAGCGCGTACAGGGTCTCCAGGGTCGGGTTGCGCAGGCCGCCCTCCAGCTCGGAGAGGGTGCCTTTGCCGACGCCCGACCGGCGGGACAGCTCGGACAGCGACAGCCCCTCGCGCCGGCGCAACTCCTTCAGCCGGCGGCCCACTTCGTCGTTCAGGCCCATCGCCCGGCTCCTGTCGTGTCGCTGCGCGGCGGGTGCGGCGCCCCGGTCGGTCGGCGGGTCGCGGCCGGTTGACGGCTCGCGGCCCGGGTCCCTAGTGTTCCATAAACAGAACGTTCTGTTTATGGAACGACTGTGCCTGGAACACCCGTACGCGGGACCCCCTGCCCCCGGAAGCGACGCCCCTGATGCCCAGCCAGCAAGCACCGCCATCGTCCCCGTTCGCCCGGCTGCGGGGGCTCGCGCCACCGTCGGCCGTCACGGCGGGGCTCGTCGCGGTGACGGTGGGCGTCACGAGTTCGGCGGCGCTGGTCTTCACGGCGGCGCGGGCGGCGGGCGCGGACGCCCGCGAGGTCTCGTCGTGGATGCTCGCGCTCGGCATCGGGCTCGCGGTGACGTCTGCGGGCCTGTCGCTGCGGTTCCGGGCGCCGGTCGTGACGGCCTGGTCGACGCCGGGCGCGGCGCTGCTGGCGACGAGCCTGAGCGGCGTGCCCATGGCGAAGGCGATCGGGGCGTTCGTGTTCAGCGGGGTGCTGATCCTGCTGAGCGGGGTGACCGGCTGGTTCGCGCGGATCATGGACCGGGTCCCGGTGCCGCTGGCGGCGGCGCTGCTCGCGGGGGTCCTGTTCCAGTTCGGGACGGGCCTGTTCGCGCAGATCCACGCCAGTTTCGCCATCGCCTTCCCCGTCTTCGCGCTGTACCTGCCGGCGCGGCGGTTCCTCCCGCGCTACGCGGTCCTCGTGGCCCTGGCCGGCGGGGTCGTGGCGTCGGTGGTGGCGGGCGGCTGGCATCTGGAACGGGTGCGGTTCTCGCTCGCTCAACCCGTCTTCACCGCCCCGGAGTTCGACTGGAAGGTGCTCATCAGCGTCGGCGTCCCGCTGTTCGTGGTGACGATGGCCTCGCAGAACCTGCCCGGCGTCGCGGTCCTGCGCACCTCGGGGTACGACGTGCCGGTGTCGCCGCTGATGACGTGGACGGGGGCCGTGCAGGCGGTGCTCGCGCCGTTCGGGGCGTTCGGCATCAACCTCGCGGCGATCACGGCGGCGATCTGTACGGGCGAGGAGGCGCACCCCGACCGTGAGCGGCGCTATCTGGCGGCCGTGTGGGCGGGCGCGGTCTACCTCTGCGTGGGCCTGCTCGGGGCGACGGTCGCCACGCTGTTGACGGCGATGCCGCACGCCCTCGTCCTCGCGGTCGCCGGGGTGGGGCTGCTCGCCACGATCGAGGCGTCCCTCGCTTCTGCCCTGTCGGACCCGCGGGCGCGGGAGGCGGCGGTCGTGACGTTCCTCGCCACGGCGTCGGGCGTCACGCTGCTCGGCATCGGTTCGGCGTTCTGGGGGCTTGTGGCGGGCGCCCTGACCAGCGCGGTGACCTCCGTACGGCGCCGCCCTTCCACTCCCGCCGGCCCGTCGCCGGTGCCGTCACCGGTCCCCGAGCGCGCTACTCCGGGCGGACCAGCGGCGAGCCTCCCAGCTGCTTCTGCCTCAAACCCGGCGGGGCTTTCAGCGCCGGTCAATTCAAGCCCCTCCGGCGATTGAGGAGCGGGGTCCGGGGCGGAGCCCCGGGCTTCGTCGCCGGGTGCGGGCTTCGTTGAGGCTGGTCGCGCAGTTCCCCGCGCCCCTTATGGGGCTGACCTCAGCGCATCCTCCCAGCCTGATGTGGCTTCAACGCCGCCAATTCAAGCCTCTCCGGCGATTGAGGAGCGGGGTCTGGGGCGGAGCCCCAGGAGGCGTCGCCGGGTGCCGGATTCGTCGGGGCTGGCCGCGCAGTTCCCCGCGCCCCTGGCGGGGCTGTCGACGCCGCCCGCTTCCAGCCTAACGGGGCTTCAACGCCGCCAATTCAAGCCCCTCCGGCGATTGAGGAGCGGGGTCTGGGGCGGAGCCCCAGGAGGCGTCGCCGGGTGCGGGCTTCGTCGTGGCTGGTCGCGCAGTTCCCCGCGCCCCTTACGGGGCTGACCTCATCGTCGGCTCCCAGCCCCTCCGGCGATTGAGGAGGCGGGGCGGCGCTTACCCTGGCCGTATGGCCGACCCCTCCCCCACCCCGTCAGCCGTCGCCGCCCGACACACCGCCCGCCGCGCCACAGCCTCGCACCCCCTGAGCGGACAGCTCACCAAGGTCACCCTCGACAACACCCACGTAGTGATCGTGAAGCACGCCGACCAGCCCGGCGCCACCCACGCGGAAGCTGCCGGCCTCACCTGGCTGGCGGACGCGCACGCCATCCCCGTACCGCATGTGTACGGCCACGACCCGCACTGGCTGGTCAGCGCCCACGTACCGGAGGGCCGCCCGACCCCCGAGGGCGCCACCCGCTTCGGCCGCGAGCTGGCCGCCCTGCACGCGAGCGGCGCCCCCGCGTTCGGCGCCCCGCCCCCGGACGGCCCCGCGGACGCCTTCATCGGCCTCGCCCCCATGCGCAACGTCCCCGGGGACACCTGGCCCGAGTGGTTCGCCGAGCACCGCGTACTGCCGTACCTGCGACAAGCGGTCGACGCCGGCACGCTCACGCCCGAGGAGGCGGCCGTCGTCGAGGGGGCCTGCGCGCGGATCGGGGAAGCGGCGGGACCGCCGGAACCGCCCGCCAGGCTCCACGGCGACCTGTGGAACGGGAACGTGCTCTGGGCGCCCGACGGCCGCGCCTGGCTGATCGACCCGGCGGCGCACGGCGGCCACCGGGAGAGCGACCTGGCGATGCTGCGCCTGTTCGGCGCCCCGCACCTGGAGCGGGTGATCGCCGGGTACGAGGAGGTCGCGCCGCTCGCCGAGGGCTGGCGGGAGCGGATCCCGCTGCACCAGTTGTTCCCCCTGCTCGTCCACACGGTCCTGTTCGGCCGGGGCTACGCGGGCCAGACGCTCGCGGCGGCCCGCGCCCTCCCCCACTGAGGACGTCAAGGCCCGTCACCGGCCTATGAACTGACGCCCAGTCAGGTTACGCTCCGGCGCATGACTTCCACGGTGGTCTGGGGCACCGGGAACGTGGGCCGCGCGGCGATCAGAGCCGTCGACGCCCACCCCGGGCTCGAACTGTCGGGCGTGCTCGTGCACGACCCCGCGAAGGACGGCCGCGACGCGGGCGACCTCGCCGGGCTCGGCCACGCCCTCGGTGTCGCCGCGACGACCGACGTCGACGCGGTCCTCGCGGCGCGGCCCGGCGCCGTCGTCTACGCGGCCTCCGGCGACCTGCGGCCCGACGACGCGCTCACCGACGTGTGCCGGGCGATCCGCGCCGGGGCGGTGGTCGTCACCCCGGCGCTCTACCCGCTGTACGACCCCCGGGGCGCCCCGGCCGAGTTCACGGAGCCGGTGCGGGCGGCGATCGCGGCGGGCGGCGGCTCGCTGTTCGCGTCGGGCGTCGACCCGGGCTGGGCCAACGACGTGCTGCCGCTGCTTGTGAGCGGCCTCGGCGCGCGCGTCGACGTGCTGCGCTGCCAGGAGATCTTCGACTACTCCTCGTACGACCAGCCGGAGTCGGTGCGCGACCTCGTCGGCATGGGCCACCCGCTGACGTACGAGCCGCCCATGCTGCTGGAGGGCGTGCCGACGATGGTGTGGGGCGGGCAGATACGGCTGATGGCCCGCGCGCTCGGCGTCGACCTCGACACGATCCGCGAGAGCGTGCGCCGCAGGCCGCTGGACGCGGACGTGACGACGGCGGCCATGGGCGACTTCGCGGCGGGCACCCAGGGTGCGGTCCGCTTCGAGGTGGCGGGGGTGGTGGACGGAGCCGAGCGGATCGTCGTCGAGCACGTCACCCGCATCCACCCCTCGTGCGCGCCGGACTGGCCGGTACCGCCCGGCGGCGGCGCGGGCGCGCACCGCGTGATCGTGGAGGGCAGGCCGCGGATCGAGGTGACCGTGCAGGCGAGCGACGAAGGCGGCAACCACGCGGCGGGCGGCAACGCGACCGCGGTCGCGCGGCTGGTCGGCGCCGTCGCGTGGCTGGTCGCGGCGGAGCCGGGACTGTACGACGCGCTGGACGTGCCCGTGCTCCCGGCGACGGGACGGCTCGGAAGGAAGCAGTCATGAGGATCGACATCCCCGAGGGCGAGGAGCCCATCCCGTACGTGTGGGGCGAGATGGTGCCGGGCATCGGGCCGGCCGCCGCGCAGTACTCGATGGCGGTGTACGACCATTCGACGCTGGGCCTGCGCGAGTTCGAGGCGGCGCGGCTGCGGATCGCGCAGATCAACGGCTGTCTGGTCTGTCTGGACTGGCGCACCGAACGGGACGGCGAGAAGGTCGAGGAGGGCTTCGCCCTGGCGGTCACCGAGTGGCGTACGACGGACGCGTTCGACGCGCGCACGCGGCTGGCCGCCGAGTACGCGGAGCGGTACGCGCTCGACCATCACGGGCTCGACGAGGCGTTCTGGTCGCGGATGACGGCCTGTTACACGCAGGCGGAGATCGTGGAGTTGAGCATGGCCATCGGTGCGTGGCTGGCGTTCGGCCGGCTCAATCACGTGCTCGGCCTCGACTCGGTCTGCGCCCTGCCCAAGCCCTGAACTCGCTTATGGGCGACAGAACTTGGGCAGGACGACGAACCCCGATTCAGAGGTCGGTGGCGACGATCCGCTCGATGTTGCGTTCGGCGAGCGCCGTGATGGTGACGAACGGGTTGACGCTGGTGTTGCCGGGGATCAGGGCGCCGTCGATGACGTACAGGCCCGGATGCCCGTGCAGCCGCCCGTAGTTGTCGGTCGCCTTGTTCAGTACGGCGCCGCCTAGCGGGTGGTACGTGAGGTGGTCGCCCCAGATCTTGTACGCGCCGAACAGGTCGGTGCGGTAGATCGTGCCCTCCGTCGCGTTGATCTTGTCGAAGATGGACTTCGCCATGTCGATGCCGGGCTGCTTCCACGCGGTCTGCCAGTTCAGGCCGACGCCGCCGGTCGACGGGTTGTACGTGAACTGGGCGCGGTTGGGGTTCTTCGTGATCGACAGATAGAACGAGGCGTACGTCTCGATGCCGGTGGGCAGCGGGGCGACCTCGGCGAAGGCGCCGCCCGCCGCCCAGTTGTCGATGCCGGCGGTCGGAATGGCGGACTGGAGGGCGCCGGTCGCGTCCCACATGTGGTTCGCGCGCCCGCACATGACGTTGCCGTTGTCACCCCAGCCCTTGCCGATCTCGCTGTTGAGGGCGGGCAGCGCGCCGGTCGCCTTGAGCCGGGTGAGGAGCTTGCTCGTACCGACACTGCCTGCGGCGAAGAAGACGCGGTCGGCGGTGATCTCCTTGGTGCCGGTGACCGCGCCCGCCGTGTCGAGCTGGTCGACGCGCACGGTGTAGGCGCCGCCCGCGGCCGGGGTGACGGAGGTGACCTTGTGCAGCGGGGAGACGCTGACGCGGCCGGTGGCGGCGGCGCGGGCCAGATAGGTCTTCTGGAGGGTCTTCTTGCCGTAGTTGTTGCCGTAGAGGATCTCCCCGGCGAGCGCGGAGCGCGGCACCTGGTTCGCCTGTTCGCGCCGCATGTAGTCCCAGTCGTACACGTCCGGCACGAACTGGAAGCCGAAGCCCGAGCGTTGGGCGTGCTTGCGGCCCACGCGCGCGTACTGGTAGCACTCGGCGGTCTCGAACCAGGCCGGGTCGATGGTCGCCGAGCCGAGGCCTGCGTTGGCGCGCGGGTAGTACGTGCCGTACATCTCGGCGGCGTCGACGCTCGGCAGGATCGCGGCGAAGTTCTCGCGTTTCGGGGTGACGGCCATGCCGCCATTGACGAGGGAGCCGCCGCCGACGCCGCGCCCCTGGTAGACGGTGATGCCGGCGAACTCCTCCGCGTCGAGGATGCCGGTGTAGCGGGGGACGTCCTTGTCGAGCGGGTAGCCGAGGAAGTTGCTCAGGGGCTGCTTGGTTCTGGTCCGCAGCCAGAACGAGCGGTAGTCGGGCTTCGTGGTGTTGGCGAAGACCTTGCCGTCGGACCCGGGCGTGTCCCAGGCCATGCCCATCTCCAGCATCTGCACGTCGACGCCGGCCTCGGCGAGCCGCAGCGCGGCGACGGAGCCGCCGTAGCCGGTGCCGATGACGAGCGCGGGCACATGGGCGCCGTCGGCGACGGCGCGGACGCGGGGTGCCGCGGCCACGGCGGGCGCACCGAGGGCCACGGCACCGAGAAGAGAACTCGTTCCTACGAGGAAGCCACGGCGGGAGATCCCGTGACGGCCGACGTCAGGACGGGTGCTGTCGGTCATTTCTGGTTCCTCACTCTCGACGGAATGGGAACGAGTTCTACTGTTGTTCACCAGGCAAGTGAATGCATACCAAGGGGTAATGTGTCGGGATTCCCGCCCTGTTCACCCGATCTTGTCGCTCGCGCGCCGCGTGTGCGGTTCGTGTGCGAGGCGCGTCTCAGGGGACGCGTGCGACGACGGCGTAGATCCCGCAGTCCTCGCTCGCGGGCGCCTCGCCGTCGCGGTACCACTCGGTGGCCGTCACCAGGCCGGGCTCGACCGGCTCCAGGCCGTCGAGGAAGCGGGCGACGCCCTCGCGGGTGCGGAAGCCGAGCGTGATACCGCCCTTGGCGTACTCGGCGGTCACCTGGTCGGACAGCTCGGGGAAGAGGTCCGACGAGGCGTGCGAGAGGACGAGGTAGCTCCCCGAGGGCAGCGCGGACACGAGGGTGGAGACGATCGCGTACGGGTCCTGCTCGTCGGAGATGAAGTGCATGAGCGCGATCAGGGACAGCGCGACGGGCCGCTCGAAGTCGAGGATCGTGCGGGCGTGCTCCAGGATCGCGGCGGGCTCGCGCACGTCGGCCTGGATGTAGTCGGTGGCGCCCTCGGGGCTGGAGACGAGGAGGGCCTGCGCGTGGCGGAGGACGATGGGGTCGTTGTCGGTGTAGACGACCTTCGCGGACGGCACGACGCGCTGCACGATCTGGTGCAGGTTGGGCGCGGTGGGGATGCCGGTGCCGATGTCGAGGAACTGGTCGACGCCCTGCCCGGCGAGCCAGGCGACGGCCCGGCGCATGAACTCCCGGTTCTGGCGGGCCGCGTCGCGCGCCTGCGGCGGCAACTGCGCGCCGACCGCCTCGTCGACCGGGTAGTTGTCCTTGCCGCCGAGGAGCCAGTCGTAGACCCGGGCGGGGTGGGCCTGGCTGGTGTCGATACGCGGCCGGGGTGCGGATGCCGTCATGGGCGGGCTCCAACGTCGAGAAGGATCATGGACCGGTCTGGGGGCAGTCTGCCATGCCAACTGGGCCGCGCCGCTGCCGCGTTGGGGCGTTCACCGGGGGTGTGCCGGCGGTCGCGGAGGGTGGCGCGGCCGTTCGGTGCGGGGCATGTACGGGAGGGCCCCGAGAGCCGCCGCCCGGTCCCGGAGCGCGGTCCGCCCCGGACGCGGGCGTGCGTCCGGGGCGGACCAGGAGGGCGGTCGGGAGCGGTCAGGCGGAGGCCCGGCACTCCGGGTGGCCCCAGCCGTCGGGGTTCTTGGCGATGTCCTCACCGGCGGCGTAGGAGCGGCCGCAGCGGCAGCGGCCGGGGAATTTGGCCTTCAGGGTGCGCGAGGAAGAGGAGGCGGACGCGGCGCGCTTCTTGCCGGCGCTGGCGGCCCGGGGCTTGGCCGGGGCGGACGCGCCGGGCGCCGACGGGGGCGGCTCCGGGGAACCGAGGGCGCTGCCCGCGGCCTGCTGGGCGACGGCGGCCTGGCTGGCGGCGCGGTCCGCGAAGTCGTTGAGCGGGTCGCCGTCGACCTGGTGGGCGGGTACGTACCGGAACTCGACCGTGCGGCCCTGGAGCAGGGCGTCGATGCGGGCGACCAGCTCCTGGTTGGCGACGGGCTTGCCGGACGCGGTCTTCCAGCCCTTGCGCTTCCAGCCGGGCAGCCAGGTCGTGACCGCCTTCATCGCGTACTGGGAGTCCATCCGGACCTCCAGTTCCACGTCGGCGCCCACGGTGCTCAACAGCCGCTCCAGGGCGGTCAGTTCGGCGACGTTGTTGGTCGCCGTGCCGAGCGCGCCGGCCTCCCACTGGACGGGCTTCTCGTCGCCGTCCGCGACGACCCAGGCCCAGCCGGCGGGCCCGGGGTTTCCTTTGGACGCGCCGTCACACGCGGCGATCACACGTTCTGCCATGGCCCCGATCATGCCAGGGGCGGCCGCCGATGGAAGACTCCTGTCATGTTCACGGCATTCTCGGCGTGGCGGCGGTCAGCGCAGGTCGACGCGGATGGTGAGCAGATCCATGCCGAACGCGCGTACGGCGGCGCTGTTGCCGCGCGGCAGAGTGCGCAGGCGGGCGCGGGCGTCGTCGTCGGGCAGCAGATGGGCGGTGCCGTCGTACCACCGGCCGCGCAGCCTGACCCGTACAGCGGGGTCGGCGACGATGTTCCGTACGTACTGGGAGGCGTGCCCGAACTCCGACACCATCCAGAAGGAGTCCCCGATACGGCGGCCGCCCACGGGGGTGCGGCGGGGCTCGCCGGAGATCCGGCCCGTGGTCTCCAGGAGGGTCTGGGAGGGGTTGCGCCGGGCGAGGGGGTTGGCCACGGTGCGCTGGAACGCGGTGACGACGCGCTGCTTGTCCTTGAGAAAACGCATACCGACTCTCCCGCCCGAGGATGTGCGCCCCATCATCCCCGCCAACCCCACCCTTGACCACCCACCCCAGGGGCCAGCGCCCCGTCAGGGGCGCGGGGAACGGCGCGCCCAGCCACGACGAATCGGACACCCGGCGACGCCCCCTGGGGCTCCGCCCCAGACCCCGCTCCTCAATCGCCGGAGAGGCTTGAATTCCCGGCGTTGAAACCCGCCAGGCTTGAAGTGGGCGACGATGACAGCCCCGGCAGGGGCGCGGGGAACTGCGCGAGAACCCCCACCCACCCGAGGCCCCCCTCCACCCGGGCGCCCGGGTGGAGATGGCTGTGGGCCGCCCAGGCCCGGTACGTCCCTGTCTCCGTCACCGGTCGTAGTCGGTGGGTGGGTACGGGTCGCGGTCCTTGCGGTGCTCGGACCCCGTACGGAGTTCACCGCTGCCCGCCTGCCGGTCGACGACGTCGTGCGCCTCCTCGTACTGCGTGTCGGCGTCGGCCGGCGCGTCGGCGGGCAGGCCCGACGCGCGGCGGTCGCCCTCGGTCCGCTCCTCCAGCGCCTCCTCGTCGGGGCGCCTGGGCAGGCCCCCGCTGTGGCGGCTCTCGGGGTCGCCTTCGACGCGGCGGTTCGACTTGTGATGTCCCATCGGTTGCTCCCTGGGGCGGGCACCGGGGTACGGCACGGTGCGTGGACGTACGGTTCGAGCGCCGGCGCCCGGCGCGGAAGTGCCGGTGCGCGGGGACGCCCATTCAGCCAACCCCGGCATGCCACCCCCTGCAACCGCAGCCCGGCGTTCGCCGGAATGGCGTACGCGCGATGGTCCCGGACACGCCCGCCGTGCACGCTTCCCTGAGAGACCCGAGCGCCCCGTACGCACCGGACGGACCGAGACTCGGGGCACTCACCTGCCAGCACACCCGAGCCACGTGACCTGTCAGCACAGGAGAAGATCCCATGGTCGAGCAGCCGGCCCAACCGATCAGCCCCGCGACCCGCACAGCGCTGGAGCGGGAACTCGCCGGCCTGCGCGACGAACGCGCGAAGGTCGCCGCCACCCTGCGTGACTCCGACTACGAGGGCGACCGCGCCGACCAGGCCGACGAATTGCAGCGGTCCGACGACCTCCGGCACCTGGACGCCCGTATCGACGAGATCACGCTGCGTCTGGCGGAGGCCGACAAGGCGCCCGCACCGCCGACGGACGTGGTCGGCGTCGGCAGCACGGTCGTGGTGCGCTTCGGCGACGGCACCACGCGTACCGTCCGCATCGGTGAGGTCGCGGAGCCGCTCGACGGGTCGGAGGTCACGGCGGACAGTCCGCTCGGCCGGGAACTGCTCGGCCGCGGCCCGGGCGAGGAGGTCACGTACGAGACCCCGGAGGGTCCGGCGCGGGCCACCGTCGTGGACATCCGCCGCGGTTGACCGCCGCCGCGCCGTGACGTCCCGTACCGACCCCCGGCGGCTGCTGACGGCCGTCCCCCGCCTCGCCTGTTCGGCCGTCCTGGGCGTCGTGGCCGGGATGGGGGTCGCGGTGCCCACGGGCCCGGCGATGGGCGTACTCGCGGGGATCGCCACGACCCTGACGCTGTTCGTCGTCGCGGGGTGGCTGGTCCTGTGGCCGATGGACGCGGAGACCACCCGGCGCAACATCGGACGCGAGGAGTTCCGCCCGGTCCTCGAAGAGACGGTCGTCGTCGGGGCGGCTGTCGGCGGGCTCGGTGCCATCGCCCTGCTGCTCGTGGTCGCCAGATCGAGCCTGAGCAGCGCCGGGGCCGCGACAGCGCTGTGTGGCGTGTTCATGGCCTGGGCGGCGCTGCATCTGATGTACGCCGCCCGTTACGCGTACCTGTACTACGCGCAGCCGAAGGGTGGGATCGACTTCAACTCGCCGGAGGCGCCCCGCTACAGCGACTTCCTGTACTTCAGCTACAACCTCGGCATGACCTATCAGGTCTCCGACACGAACGTGTCCACGTCCCGGCTGCGGGCCGTCGTGCTGCGCCACTGCCTGCTGTCCTACGTCTTCGGCACCGGCATCCTCGCCACGGCCATCAACCTCGTCGCGGGGATCGTGAGTTCATAAAAGTCGGCGCGGCGGGAACTTCCCGGGGTGGCACGGCGTTGCCCCGAGGCCCGTTCACGTTTCCACCCCTGGGAGTGTCGTGCCCGAAGCCTCGTCCGCACCTTCCACCGTTCTCCCCGCCTCCCCCGCCTTGAGCGCCCAGGCCGAGCGGCTCGTCGAGTTGGGCGTGCACCGCTCGGCAGGGCTGTCCGACAGTGACGTCCGTACGTTCGCGGCGGCCGCCGAAGCGTCCACGGGCGGCGAGAGCGCCCTGCTCGCCGTCCACCCCGACCGGGTTCCCGCCTCGGTCCTGGCCCCGCTCCTGCGCCGGGCCGGCAAGCCCGGCTTCGTCGTCACCGACATGACGGACGTCGACCTGTTCGCCCCGCTCGACTCGATCGACCTGCCCGACACCCCGCTCTACGTCCTCACCGGCGTCGACCGGGGCGACCACATGGCGAACTGGAGCCCCGACGAGGCCCTGACCACCCTCACCTCACAAGGGCGTACGCCCCTGCTGCTCACCGAGGGCATCCTCTGGGCGATCCAGCAGCCCGACGTCCTGGAGCGGAACCGCTGCTTCATGACGATCGGCTCCCGGCTGCGCAAGACCGGCGGCGCGCTCGACGCCCGTACACCGGCGGTCTGGATCAGCAACGGCACCGGACGCGACGGCCGCGAACGCCGCGACGCGCCGAAGGTCGGCTGGTGCTGGGCAGGCAACCGCCACACCTGGCTCGGCTTCGCCTCGGCCGCCGCCCGTCGAGGCCGCCAGGACTGAAATCCCGGGCCCCGCCCACCGGCCCGTAGCTCACGGTGATGTTTGCAATGGTCAGGCGGTGGGGCGTCCCCGCGCCCCACCGCCGCTGCGGCTGCGGCTGCTCCGCCCGCTGCCTCTGCCGTTCAGCGCGAGCAGGGTCTCCAGGTGCGCGCCCCTGACCCAGGAACCGAGCAGGTCGCGGTGCAGGGCCACGATGTCCTGGCGCAGCGCGAGGCCGAGAGCGGCTTTCGTGAAGGCGTGGCAGGTGGTGACGAACACTGCGACGTCGGCGCCGTGTTCGGGGCGGGCGGTGCCCACGAACTTCTGCATGTCGTGCGAGGGCACGCTCCGGTGCGGTGCGTATTTCTTGCACTGGATCACCAGCTTGCGTCCGTCGGGCAGCCGGCCGACGACGTCCGCACCGAGGTCGCCGCTCTTCCCGCTGACGACGACCCGCGTGCACCCGTCGCGCCGGCAGAGATCGGCCACGTAGCTCTCGAACTCCCGCCATGACAGCGCGTCGACCTCGGCCATCGACAACTCGCGCGCCCGCGCCTCCTCCCGCGCCCGCCACACCCGGTCCCGCTCGACCGCAAGACGGTGCGCCCGCCAGAGCGCCCATCCGGCACCGCCCATCGCCGCCGCGCCGGCCACGACCACCAGGACCGGCCACACCGCCGACCAGTGCCCCGCCATCCAGAGCACTGCGGCCGCCGCCACCGCACTCCCCCAGCCCAGCAGTTGCCGACGAGTCCGCTTCTTCATACGCCCGCCCCTACGGCGTGCCGCCATCGCTCCCCCGCTTCTACCCGTCACAGACCGCACCGCAGGCTTCCTGTGTAGCCGGGCCGTGGTGGGTGTGAGGGCGGGATGCCGGTGAATGGCATGAAGCTGTCGGAGCTGTCCGAAACGCAGACAGGGGAGGCACGGCGCTCGGCTCTCCGCGCGAGGAGGTCCGCGCCCGGAGTCCGCCGCCGCCCCGCCGCACTATCCCGCCACCACCTCCGGCGGTACGAACACGATGTGCGGGGCGCCCGTTGTCGGGTGGGGGGAGATGTGCGCGTCCACTCCGTACACGCGCCGCAGCAGGTCCCGGGTGAGGACCTCCGACGGCGGGCCTCCCGCTACGGCTTCGCCCGCGTCGAGGACGTACAGGCGGTCGCAGTACGCGGCGGCCAGATTGAGGTCGTGGAGGACGACGAGCACTGTCACCGGGAGGGAGCGGAGGAGGCCGAGGAGTTCCAGCTGGTGCCGGATGTCGAGGTGGTTGGTGGGTTCGTCGAGGGCGAGCAGCCCCGGGTCCTGGACGAGGGCGCGGGCGACGAGGACGCGCTGGCGCTCGCCGCCGGACAGTTCCTCGAAGGGCCGCGCGGCGAAGTCGCCCGCGCCGACCCGGCCGAGTGCCTCGGCGACGAGCCGCCGGTCGTCCTCGGTGTCGGGCTCCCAGAACCTCTTGTGGGGGCTGCGCCCCATGGCGACGACTTCCGCGACGGTGAGCCCGAACGTCCCGGTGGCGTCCTGCGGGACGACGGCGACGCGCCGGGCGCGTTCCTTCACGCCGAGGCGGGCCGCGTCGGCGCCGTCGAGGCGGACGGTGCCGGCGGTGGACCGCAGGGTGCCGTAGACGCAGCGCAGGAAGGTCGTCTTGCCGCTGCCGTTGGGGCCGACGAGGCCCACGGTCTCGCCGGGCCGCGCGTCGAGGTCGACGCCGTGGACGAGGCGGGCGCCGGAGGCGGTGGTGTGGCCGAGGCCGCGCACGGTGAGGGCGGCGGGTCTCACGCGGTGACTCCTTCGGGGCGGGCGTGGCGGCGCAGCAGCCACAGGAAGTACGGGCCGCCGGTGAGCGCGGTGACGACACCGACGGGGATCTCCTGGGGCGCGGCGACGGTACGGGAGATCAGGTCGGCCAGGAGCAGGAACGCGGCGCCCCCGAGCGCGGCGACGGGCAGCAGCCTGCGATGGGCGGCGCCGGTGACCATGCGGGCGGCGTGCGGAACCATCAGGCCGACGAAGCCGATGGCGCCGCTGTAGGCGACGAGCACGCCTACGACGAGCGAGGTCAGCACGAAGACGGCGGCGCGGAAGCGGTGCGTGTCGAGGCCGAGGACGCGGGCGCCCTCCTCCCCCGCGAGCAGCAGGTCGAGGGGGCGGGCCAGCGCGAGCAGGACGAGGGTGCCCGCGCCCAGGACGACGGTGGGCAGCAGGAGTTGGTCCCAGCGGGCGCCGCCGAGCCCGCCGAGCGTCCAGAACATGACGGCGCGGACGTGTTCGGCGCGGGCGGACAGGACGAGTACGAGGCTGGTGAAAGCCGACAGTACGTACTGCACGGCGACCCCGGCGAGGACGAGCCGTCCCGCGGTCATGGTGCCGCCGCGCCGGGCGAGGGCGTACACGACGACGAGGGCGCCCATCGAGCCGAGGAACGCGGCGACGGGCAGCGCCACGCTGGTCGCCGCGCCCGCGCCGACGCCGAGCGCGATGACGAGGACGGCGCCGCAGGAGGCCCCGGAGGACGCGCCGAGCAGATAGGGGTCGGCGAGCGGGTTGCGGACGACGGCTTGCAGGACCGTTCCGGCGACGGCGAGTCCGGCGCCGACGACGACGGCGAGGACGACGCGCGGCAGTCGCACGTCCCACACGATGGAGGCGAACGCGCCGCTGTCCTCGCCGCCGAGGAGGATGCCGAGGAGGATGCCGAGGACGCGGCCGGGCGGGATGCGGACGGATCCGAAGGCGAGCCCCGCGAGCGCCGCCGCGCACAGGGCGGCGGCGAGCGCGGTCACGAGCAGCGGGAACGCGGTCCGGGTGCGGGCGCTCACTTCGCGCCGGGGTGGAGCTGGTCCGCGAGGTCCGCGACGGCGTCGGCGGCGCGGACGCCGAGGACGGCCGAGGACAGCGGCAGCACCGCGAACCGCTTGTGGCGGACGGCGGGGACGTCCGCGAGCGCGGGGTCGTCCAACAGGCGCTTCTTCTTCGCGGCGACGGAGGTGCCGCCGTAGTCGTAGATGACGATGACGTCGGGCTTGCGGTCGATGACGCGCTCCCAGGAGACGTCGGCGAAGGACTTGTCGAGGTCGGCGAAGACGTTGCGGCCGCCGGCGCGGCGGATCAGGTCGTCGCCGAGCCCGGCGCCGCCCGCCGTGAACGCGCTGGACTCCCCCGAGTCGTAGACGAACACCGAGACGGGCCGGGCGCCCTTGAGGCGGCGGGCGACCGCGTCGAGCCGGCCGTCGATGCGGTCGATGAGGCGTTCGCCGCGCTCGCGCACCGCGAACGTGCGGGCGACCTGGCGTATCTCGGTGCGCAGGTCGCCGACGCCGACGTGACCGGCCGGGCAGTTCTCGCGGTTGAGCCGGGTGTGGATCCCCGCTTTCTCCAGGCTTTCGCGGTCGCGCCCTGAGCCCTTGTCGAAGGCGCTGGCGTAGCCGCCGTACACGAAGTCGGGGTCGGCGCCGAGGAGTTCCTCCTTGGAGGGGTACTCCTTGGCCAGCACAGGGATCTTCTCGTACGCCTTCTTGTACGCGGGCTCGATCCGGTCGTCGAGGTAGGCGGTGCCGGCCATGCGCTTCTGGAGACCGAGGGCGAGCATGACCTCGGTGGCGTGCTGGTTGAGGGTGACGGCGCGCCGGGGCGGCTCCTGGAAGGTGGTGCGCACACCGCAGTTGGTGACGGTGTACGGGAAACCGGGCGCCGCGCCCGCCTTCTTCGCGTCGCCGTGGGCGCCGGTGCCGCAGGCGGCGAGCGGCAGCAGGAGCAGGGACGTCAGGAGCGCGCGCGAGGCTGCGCCGATGCGGGGCATGCGGTGCCTTTCCGGGGGATGTCCTCGTCCCCTGGTCGGTGCGGAAAGGCGGCAGGTCAGTGTCTGGCTCCCGGGCGTCGCGTGCGGCGCGACGACCGGTCACAGTGGCGGGACCGCACCGGATTCGCACCGGTTTCCTGGCCCTGACCGCCTGGGTGGAGTGGTGACAGTGTGCCAGACGGGTGTTCGACCTTCGCGGGAGGTCCACACGGGAGGTCCACACGGGAGGTCCGCACGGGCGGGCACGCGGTCCCACGGGTGTGCGCGCGGGCATGAGGAAGCCCCGGCCGTGACGGGGGACCACGGCCGGGGCGGCTTGGGAGTGGGCACGGATGGCGGTCGCCTCTCGGCGGGGGGCTCCGCAGGGCTTCAGCCGAACGATCTTCCCTGCGGGCTATAGGTGAGGCCCGGGGACACTGTTCCATCCGTGTCCACGGTGGGTTCAACGGGCGGGGCCCCCTTGTTGTTCCCCGCCTTCCGGAAGCGGCCGGTGAGGTACGTCACGCCTGGCCGGGACCGTAGGCTGCGCTGGTGATCTTCGCTTCCGCCCGCCGTGTCCGCGCGGCGCTCGGCCTCGCCCTGGCCGCCGCCGTCCTGCTCGGCGGGTGCGCCGCGCCTTCCTCACCCACTTCCCCGTCCGCTTCCTCCTCCACGGACGGGCCGCCCCGGGTGCGGATGCCGGTGGCGGACGCGGACTTCGACTATCAGATCGGCGGCGCCTACCGCCCGCCCTCGGGTGTGCGCGCGCTCTCCCGCGACCGCACGGACCGTCCGGCGCCCGGCCTCTACAACGTCTGTTACGTCAATGCCTTCCAGGCGCAGCCGGACGCGCTCGGCTGGTGGCGGCGCACCCATCCGGACCTGCTGCTGCGCGACGGCAAGGGCGCGCTCGTCATCGACGAGGACTGGAACGAGGCGCTGCTCGACCTCTCGACGGCCGCCAAGCGGGAACGGCTGGCGCGGATCGTGGGGCGGTGGATCGACGGCTGCGCGGACGCCGGTTTCCAGGCGGTGGAGCCGGACAACCTGGACTCCTACCAGCGCTCCGACGGCCTGCTGCGGGCCGGGGACGCGGCGGCGTTCGCGCGGCTGCTGACCGCGCGGGCGCACGCGGCGGGGCTCGCGGCCGGGCAGAAGAACACGGCCGAACTGCTGCCCCGGCACTCCGCCATGGGCTTCGACTTCGCTGTCGCCGAGGAGTGCGCCCGCTACGACGAGTGCGGGGCGTACGCGGACACGTACGACGACCGCGTCTTCGTCATCGAGTACCGCGCGGCCGACTTCACGCGCGCGTGCCGCGCGTGGGGCCCGCGCCTGTCGATCGTGCTCCGGGACCGCGATGTGCGGCCGGCCGGGGCGGACGGGTATGTGCGGCGCGGGTGTTGAGCCCGAACCCGATGCCGAGGGCGCGTCTCGGCGCCTCCGCGCGGCCGACCGTCCAGCTCAGGGCGCCCGGTCGGGGTCGGTCGCGGGGCACACCTCGGCGGCTGAGCGCGGGCTCCCGATCAGCTCAGGACGCCCGGTCGGGGTCGGTCGCGGGGGGGCACACCTCGGCGGCGGCTGAGCACGGGGCGGGCGGTCAGCTCAGGGCGTCGAGGCGGCGGCGGACCGCTTCCAGGGCGCCCGGTCTGCGGCCCGGTACGCGTGCGCGCAGGGCGGTGAGCGCGGGGGCGTGCGCGCGGGCGCGGGCCGGGTCGGCGAGCTGCTCCCACTGGTGATGGGCGCGGTCCACGGCGGCCTCCACGTCCTCGTCGCCGGGTTCCTCGCCGCGCGACAGGCGGGCGTGGGCGACGGCGGCCCACAGTTCGAAGCTGCGGTCGGGCTCCCGCGCCAGACGGGCGAGGTCCGCCCGGACCTCCAGCCAGTGGATGGCCTGCGGCGACCCGGCGCCGTGGGTGCGCAGCGCCTCGCTCTCCCACAGCGCGGCGATGGCGGCGGCCTCCCCGTGCCGCCCGGCCTGCGCGGCGGCGAGCAGCGCCGGGTGCGGGTCGTCGGCGGCGGTGGCGGTGGCCTGCGGTGCGGGGGCGGCGCCGGGGGCGTGCGGCGCGGGCCGGGTCTCCTGCGGGGCCGAGGCGTCGTGCGCGGGCGCGTGCTCCGGTACGGGGATGGAGGGCGCCGGCGCCGAGCTCGTACGGGGTGCGGTAGGCGCTGGGGCCTGGGCCTGAGGTCGGGCGGGGGTGCTGGTCGGGCGGGGCGGGGCAGCGGGCGCCGGGGGTGTCGTCGGGGCGTGGCCCGCGTACGGCTTCCCGACGCCCGTACCCGTACCCGTACCGGTGCCGGTGTCGGCAGGCGTGCCGGGGGCCTGGGCGTCGGCGGGCTCCCCCGCACCCCCGTTGACCGGCACCGGGGCCGCCGCTGTGAACCCGGGCACCGTGGACGCGGCGGGCATCCCGGGGGCCGGTGACGTGGGAAACGCGGGGCGCGCGAGCCCGGCGGAGTGCCCCTCCTCCGCCTGACGCGAGAACCCCGCCCCCGGCGCCTGGGACACGGGCGCGGGCATGGGCGCAGGAGGCTCCCCCGCGCCCTGGCCGGAAACCGCCGCTTGACCGGGCAGCACAGCGGTCCCCGCCACTCCCACGGAGCCGGCGACCGGCACCGGAGCGGCGGAGACCGCCCCGGGCACCTGCTGCTCCCCGTACCCGACCGCAGGCACCTGCACCTCCCCGTACCCGCCCCCGGCATGGGCCCCCAACGGCGCCCCGAGGGCCAGGAACAGGGCGTCCGGCGCGCCCGAGCGAGCCGCGGCCGTCTCGTGCAGGCGGGGCTGGGCCGGGCGGTCGCCGGACCGCCAGATGTCCGCGTACGCCCGCAGATAGTCCGGCAGGGCGACCGTGCGGCGCGGCGGGGGCGGGGTGAGGCGCCCGAAGACGCGGACGCCGTGCCCGAGGCCGAGCCCGCCGGAGCGGACGTGGTCCCAGGCGGCGGTGTCGGTGACGAGGTCCAGGACGAGGGTGGTGGTGTCGGGGCGGCGCAGCGCGAGTTCGCCGGTGAGCCAGTGCCAGGGCAGCGCGGTGTAGCGCAGGGTGGAGGCGGTGCTGCGGGCGAGCCCGAAGTGCAGCAGGCGCTGGCGGTGGTCGAGGTGGAGCTGCCCGGTGACGTACAGGTGCAGCGGTCCGGGCTGCGCGGCGGCCGTGCGGATCCGGGTGAGGACGGTCTGCGGGTCGACCGGGTCGGCGAGTTCGACCACGCTCGCCGCCGGGGTGCCGGTGAGGGCGGACGGCGGCACGGCCGCGAGCGCGGGCAGGACGGACACCGCGTCGATGAGGCCGCCCTTGCCCTCGGGGGCCGCCGCCAGCAGCAGCGCGGTCCCCGGCTCGGTGGACTGTGCCTCGTTCTTGCCTTGCGCGTTGATCACCACGACAGCACCGTAACCGCAACCCGGCGCGCCCCGCGCCCCGCTTCCCCCACTCAACTGGCGCGACTACGGGCGGGTTTCAGCCCTTTTCTCACCTCGGGTTCCCCTGCCGCCGCAGGCCCCGTACCCGCGCCTCGGACGCCCATCCGGCCACGCCCGCCCGCGACTTGACTCCCACCGGGCGCGCCCGCCGGGAGTCCCGCGCGGATCACCCGGCGGATTCCGGCCACACAGCGAATCACGGCACCGCAGGCGGCCCCCGGTCGCCGCGCTGGAGGTGCGGTCGGGGCGCGCGGGGACGAAGCTGAGGGGCATGGACGGACTTGGCGGATATCCCCCTGTTGTCGTGCACGCCGCGCAGCCCGGCGGGCGGCGCGTGACGATCCGTGGCGAGGACGCGGGCCTCGCCACCTCGACGGCGGACGTCGTGGAGTTCCTGCGGCGCGCGGGACTGGAGGACGCGCCGCTGGACGACCCCGACCTGGTCGAGTGGCGGGGCGGCGGAAGCGCGATGTGGCCGGCGCGGATCGCCGACCCGGACGACCTGTGAGCACCGGGCCGGCCGGAGGGTGAGCGCCGAGCCGGACGGCCTGTGAGCGCCGAGCCGGGGGCATGGTGAGCCCCGGCCCGCACGACCGGTGACCGCCGCGCCCCGCCGCCGCGCGGGTCAGCGGTAGCCGGTCACGTCGGCCGGCTTTCCGGCCTCCTGCACCTCGACGAGGTAGCGCCAGGAGTCGGGGCGGCTCCCGTCGAGGTCGGTGAAGCCGTAGGTGTGGGCGAGGCCGCCGCTGGAGAGCGAGGTGCCGTTGAACCGGGCAACGTCCGGGTCGGCGGCGAGGGCGGCGACCGCGCGCCCGGTGTAACGCGGCGTCTCGGAGATGGCGAAGTGCGGCTCGCCGGCGAGCGCGTCACGCCAGTTCTCCTCACGGACGCCGAACGCGTCGAGCATGATCTCCGACCGCATCCAGCCGGGCGTCAGCGCGACGGCCGTGGCGCCGCGCGGGCCCAGCTCGTGCCCGAGGGAGAACGCCATGCGCAGGACGGCGGTCTTGGCGAGGTCGTAGAAGAACGAGTTGCGGTAGTGCGTGCGGTTGTACGCGTCGGTGCCGTCCGTCATCTCGACCACGAGCCCGCCGGGGTGGCGCAGCAGCAGGGGCAGCGCGTGATGGCTCGTGATCGCGTGGGTGTCGACCGCGAGGCGGAGCAGCCGCAGCCCCTTGTCGAGGTCGTGCTCCCACACGGGGGCGTCCCAGGAGAAGAGGTGTTCGCCGCCCCAGATGTCGTTGACGAGGACGTCGAGGCGGCCCTGTTCGGCGTCGACGCGCTCCACGAGTCCCCGGACCCGCTCGGGCTCCAGGTGGTCGGTGGGTACGGCGATGCCCGTGCCGCCGGCGGCCGTGACGAGGTCGGCGGTGTCCTCGATGGTCTCGGGGCGGTCGTACTCGGAACGGCGGGCGCGGGTGCTGCGGCCGGTGACGTAGACGGTGGCGCCCGCCGCGCCCAGTTCCACGGCGATGCCGCGGCCGGCGCCGCGGGTGGCCCCGGCGACCAGGGCGACCTTGCCGCGCAGGGGCCGGGCGGGGTCGGCCGGTGCGTCCGGGCGGTGGGGTCCGTCGGCGGGGCGGGACTGCGACACGGGGGTTCTCCTTCGGGTCGGTGCGGAGGTGCTGCTTGCCGAGCACATGACGAGCATCCCCGCGAAACCCGACATCTCCTGTCCGGCTTTCCGGGACACCTGGGCGGATTCTCGGAAGGCCCCTGACCGATCCGGACCCCGCGCCCCCGCCCGCTCCCACAGGTGCATAGCGTCCGAATAAGCCTGATTGGATACCCCCTCCCGTATAGCTGATACCCTCGGGGGTATAGTTTCGGCAGAGTCGGCAGGAGGTTCCCGTGAAGATCGTGGTCATCGGAGGCGTGGCAGGCGGCATGTCCGCGGCGACGCGCTTGCGTCGCCTGGACGAGACGGCCGAGGTCGTCGTCCTGGAGCGCGGCGCGCACGTCAGCTACGCGAACTGCGGGCTGCCGTACTTCCTCGGCGGTGTCATCGAGGAGCGGGACGCGCTGCTCGTCCAGACGCCCGAGGCGCTGCGCGCCCGCTTCCGCCTCGACGTACGGGTCCGCAGCGAGGCCGTCTCCGTCGACCGGGCCGCGCGCACGGTGACCGTACGGGACCTGGAGCGCGGCGAGGAGTACACGGAGACGTACGACAAGCTGATACTGAGCCCCGGCGCGCGTCCCTTCGTGCCCGAACTGCCGGGCGTGGAGCGGGCGTTCACGCTGCGGGACGTCACCGACACGGACCGGATCGCCGAGGTGCTCGACGGCGGCGCCCGCTCGGCGGTCGTCGTGGGCGCCGGGTTCATCGGCGTGGAGGCCGCGGAGAACCTGCGCCGGCGCGGGCTCGGCGTGACGCTCGTGGAGCTGGCCGGTCAGGTGCTCCCGCCGCTCGACCCGGAGATGGCCGCGCCGCTCGCGGACGAACTGCGCGCGGGTGGCGTCGAGTTGGCGCTCGGTACGCAGCTCAAGGAGATCGGCGCGGACGAGGTGCTGCTCGACGACGGGCGGCGGGTCCCCGCAGATGTCGTCCTCATGGCCATCGGCGTCCGCCCCGACGTGGCGCTCGCCCGTACCGCCGGTCTCGCCCTCGGCCCGCGCGGCGGCATCGCCGTGGACGACACGGGCCGCACCAGCGACCCCGACGTGTACGCGGTGGGCGACGCGGCGGAGAAGACCGACGCACTGACCGGCGAATCCACGCTCGTCCCGCTGGCCAACCTCGCAAACCGGCACGGGCGGCTCGTCGCCGACGCGATCATGGGCCGCCCGGTCTCCGCGCGCCCGGCGACCGGCACGGCCGTCGTGCAGGTCTTCGGCCTGACCGCCGCCGCGACCGGCTGGAACGAGAAGCGGCTGCGCGCCGCCGGCCGCCCCTACCAGGCGGTCCATCTGCACCCCGGTTCGCACGCCGGGTACTACCCGGGCGCCTCCCCCATCGCGCTCAAGGTCCTGTTCGACCCGCGTGACCTGCGCATCCTCGGGGCGCAGGCGGTCGGCGCCGACGGTGTCGACAAGCGCGTCGACGTCGTCGCCACCGCCATCGCGGGCGGCCTGACCGCGCCCGACCTCGCGGACCTGGAGCTGGCCTACGCTCCCCCGTACGGCTCGGCGAAGGACCCGGTGAACATGGCCGGGATGATCGCGGAGAACCTGGCGACCGGCACCGACCGCACCGTCCAGTGGCACGAACTGGCCGCCGTCCGCGAGGCGGGCGCCACGCTGGTGGACGTCCGCACGGCGGGCGAGCACGCGCGCGGCGCGATCCCCGGCGCGGTCAACATCCCGCTCGACGAGCTGCGCGAGCGAGCCGGTGAACTGCCCGAGGGCGACCTCGTCGTGCACTGCCAGGTCGGCCTGCGCGGTCACACGGCGCTGCGGCTGCTCGCCGGGCTCGGCCGCGACGCCGCCAACCTGGACGGCGGGTACGCCACCTGGGCCGCGGGCAGCGCCGCGTGAGATCCGCGAAGGCCCCGGCGCACCGCCCCACCGGCATCGCCCGTACCGTCCGTACCGTCAGCACTGGGCGCACCGCCCGCACCCACGTCCGACCCCCCGTCCCGAACGTCCTCAAGGGAGAAGCATGAGCACCACCCTCGCCCCCGCCGAGCTGCGCGCCCGGCCCGCCGACGACACCCTCGTCATCGATGTGCGGGGCCCCGGCGAGTACGCGGCCGGCCATGTCCCCGGCGCGCTCAACGTGCCGGCGGAGCACCTCGACGCACTGCTGCCCGACTTGAAGGCGGCCGGCGAGCGGCGGCGTCTCGTCGTCGTGTGCGCGGCCGGTCACCGCTCGGCGGCGGCCTGCGCGAAGCTCGTGGAGGCGGGCGTCGACGCGGTCGGCCTCGCCGGCGGCACGCAGGCGTGGTCCGCCGAGGGCCACCCCGTGGACACCGCGCCCCGCCAGGGCCGTGCCGTGTGGGCGATGGACCGCCAGGTGCGGTTCACGGCCGGCTCGCTCGTCCTGCTCGGGCTCGCGCTCGGCCGCCGCGCTCCCAAGGCCCGGCTGCTCGCCGCCGGTGTCGCCTCCGGGCTCGTCTGGTCCGGCGTCAGCAACACGTGCGGGATGGCCGCGCTCCTCGGCAAGCTGCCGTTCAACCGGCCCGAGCCCGGCGCCCTCGACGCGGCCCGCGCCGCCCTGCGCGCATGAGCGGCAACCCGGCCGCGACCGACGCGGTGCTCAAGCGACTGCGGCGCGCCCAGGGCCAGTTGGCCGGGGTGATCGCCATGATCGAGGCGGGCCGTGACTGCAAGGACGTGGTCACGCAGCTCGCCGCCGTCTCCCGCGCCCTCGACCGGGCCGGCTTCAAGATCATCGCCTCGGGCATGCGGGACTGCATGAACGCGGCGGACGGCGAGGCGCCCCCGCTCAGCGAGGACGAACTGGAGAAGCTGTTCCTCTCCCTCGCCTGAGGTCCACGCCGATGCCCCGCGCCCTGCCGAAAGGGTGCGGGGCGTCGGCGTACGCGCGTACCGGCCGCGCCGCCGTACGGTAATTCGGTGTCCCGCGAGGCGGCTCCCGGCGCAGGATGGGGCGCATGCCCTTGGCCACCCCTGTCCTGCGTACGTCCCGGCTGCGGCTGCGGCCCTTCACCGATGGCGACGCGGACCGCCTCTTCGCGCTGCACAGCGACCCGGCCGCGATGCGCTACTGGGACTCGCCGCGCTGGACCGACCCGGCCCGCGCCGCCCGCTTCCTCACCGCGTGCCGCACGATGGCCGAGGCGGGCTCGGGGGCGCGGGTGGCCGCGGAACGGGCCACTGACGGCGCGTTCGTCGGCTGGTGCGGGCTCGTCGACTGGAACCCGGAGTTCCGCTCCGCGTCGCTCGGCTACTGCCTCGCCCCCTCGATGTGGGGCCACGGTTACGCCACGGAGACCGCGCATGCCGTACTGACCTGGGCGTTCGAGACGCTGGACCTCAACCGCGTGCAGGCCGAGGCGGACACCCGCAACTTCGCGTCCGCCCGCGTCCTGGAGAAGCTCGGCTTCGTACGGGAAGGCACGCTGCGGGAGGACTGCGTGGTCGACGGCGAGGTCTCGGACTCGTGGGTCTACGGTCTCCTGCGGCGCGAGTGGCGACCGGGACAGACGGCAACTGCCGCCAGGTGAGGGAGAGTTGAGGGCGACGAACCCGGCAGGTGGGTGGATGGCGACGGACACCGAGGGGAAGGGTTGCCCCATGACGACAGCGCTTTTCCGGTTCCCGCCGCACCCGATCAGGGGCGTACGGGTACTGCATCAGCGGCAGAACTGCGGGCCGCAGTTCGCGGAGATCGAGGTCGACTTCGAGCCCGCGGCGCAGGGCTTCGCCTTCGAGGTGGCGCGTTCCCTCGCGGTGGACCACGAACCGGCCGAGGAACTGCCCCGCTTCTTCGCGGCCGTCGCCGCCGGGATCGAGGAGCAACTGCGGGAGCGGGGGCAGGAGTTCGTCGTCGCCACCCGTGTCGTCCTGCGCCGGGCCCGTACACGGGCGCCCGCGTCGCACGAACTCGCGTTCAGGGTCGCGGGCGCGCTGGCGGCCCGTAAGGCGCTGGAGCGCGCGGGTCTCTCGCCGGCCTGAGCCCTCGCCTCGGCGCGGGGTGTGTTTGTATCCCGGCGTGAACAGTACGGACTTCGAGGCGGGTGGGGCGCGGCCCCGGCGGTGGGTGCGGGCTCGGCGCGAGGCGGACGTGGACGCCTGCGTACGGGCTCTGGCGGACGTCCACGCCGGTGACGGTTACCCGGTGAACTGGCCTGCGCGGCCCGGCGCTTGGCTCGCGGAGGCATCGGGGCTCGGGGCGTGGGTCGCCGGGGTCGGCGGGGGCTGCGCTGTCGGGCATGTCAGCCTGTCGCCGCCGTCCTCCGGGGACGCTGCGCCGGCGCTGTGGAGCGAGCGGACGGGGGTGCCGGTCGCGGCGACCGCTGTCGTCGGGCGGCTGTTCGTGGGGCCCGGGGGGCGGGGGCACGGGCTGGGGGCGATGCTGCTGGAGCGGGCGGTTCGGGAGGCTCGGGGGCGGGGGTTGTGGCCGGTGCTTGATGTCGTGGCGACGGATGTGTCGGCGGTGGCGCTGTACGAACGCCGGGGCTGGCAGCGCCTGGCCACGGTCCCCCTCGACTGGGGCCACCCCCACCCAACCCCGGTCCACGCCTACACCGCGCCCTCCTCAATCGCCGAAGAGGCTTGAGCCGCGAAGCTGACGCTGAGCCCCACTCCCTCAGGGGCGCGGGGAACTGCGCGAGCGGCCACGACGCACCCGGCACTCCGGGGCTCCGCCCCAGCCCCCGCTCCTCAATCGCCGGAGGGGCTGGAGGTTGGCGCCGAGGCCAGCCCCCAGGACCCCAGGGCCGGAGGCCGGGAGCGGGCGATCAGACAACCCCCGTCAGGGGCGCGGGGAACTGCGCGAGTCGCCTCACCGGGGCTGAACCCGACGTACAACCTCAACGCCCCCCCCGCGCCGGAGAGGCGGGCGTCAAGCGACCGGCTCGGGGTGCTCCACCGCCGGCACCACATTCTCCGCCCGCCAGTCGGCAGACTCCGCAAGCGGCTTCTCCTTGAGGACGCACGCCAGCACCAGCCCCACCGCGAACACCGGCAACAGGTACAGGAAGATCGGCACCAACGCCTCCTGATAGGACGTGACGACCGAGGCCCGCAGATCACCCGGCAGGGCCCGCACGAGCGCCGGCGTCAACGAGTCACTGTCACCGACCTTGGCCGCGGCGTCGGCGGGCAGCCTGACCGCGAGCTGGTCGGTGAGCCGGCTGGCGAACACCGCGCCGACGACGGCCGTACCGAGCGTCGCCCCGATCTCCCGGAAGAAGTTGTTCGCGGAGGTGGCGGTGCCGACCTCGGAGCCGGGGAAGTCGTTCTGCACGGCGAGCACGAGCGTCTGCATGAGCAGTCCGACACCGGCGCCGGCGAGCCCCACGTACACGCAGACCTTCCACACCGGGTCGGAGACGTCCAGCGTGGACATGAGGTAGGCGACACCCATGATGATCACCGTGCCGGCGATCGGATACACCTTGTACCTGCCGGTCTTGGACATGATCGCGCCGGACGGCAGGGCCGTGGCCATGATGCCGACGACCATGGGGATCAGCAGCAGCCCGGACTCGGTGGCGGACTTGCCGTAGACCATCTGGAGATACGTGGGCATGTAGCCGACGATGGCGAACATGCCGAGCCCGATGACGATCATGCCGAGCAGGGTGGCGACGTTGAAGATGGGGCTGCGGAACAGGTGGAGCGGGATGACCGGTTCGGCGGCGCGCTTCTCCGCGGCGAAGAACAGCAGCCACCCGGCGACCGCGCCGGCGCCGAGGCCGACGACCAGCGGGTCCGACCACGCGTACTGCGTGCCGCCCCAACTGGCGAACAGGACGGTGCAGGTGACGGCCACCGCCATGAGCGCGGTGCCGAGGTAGTCGAGGGTGACGCGGACCGCCTTGCGGGGCAGCTTGATCGCGACGGCGGCGACACAGAACGCGAGGACGCCGAGCGGCAGGTTGACCCAGAACGCCCAGCGCCAGGAGTGCGCGTCGGTGAACCAGCCGCCGAGCAGCGGCCCGACGACGGACGACAGTCCGAACACGGCACCCATGGGGGCCATGTACTTGGCGCGTTCGCGGGGCGGCACGAGGTCCGCGATGATCGCTTGCGAGGTGATCATGAGCCCGCCGCCGCCGAGGCCCTGGAGGGCGCGGCCCGCGATGAGGGTGCCCATGTTCGGGGCGAGTCCGCAGACCACCGAGCCGACGAGGAACAGGGCTATGCCGGCGAGGAAGATGTTCTTGCGGCCCATGAGGTCGCCGAGCTTGCCGTAGACGGGCATGCCGATGGTGGCGGCGAGGATGTAGGCGGTGGTGATCCAGGCCATGTGCTCGATGCCGTTCAGCTCGCCGACGATGGTCGGCAGGGCCGTGGACACGATGGTCTGGTCGAGGGCGCCGAGCAGCATGGTGAGCATGAGCGCGGCGAAGATCAGGCCGAAGTTGGCGGGCTTGGCGACGGCCTCGTCGGCCGCGCCGTCCAGCGGACCGGGGCCGGGGCCGGGCCCGGCGGCGGTGTCGGGGCCCTCGGGCACGGGGGCGTGCGTCATGACGTCGTTCTCCGTTGGTGATGGTCACGTGCGGACACGTGGGTGGGGCGGCCCGTGCGGCGCGGGAGCGGTGGCCGCGTACGGGTGATGCGGTACGGGGAGGGTGAGGGGGAGTTCGAGAGGGTGACCAGGTGGGGAGCGCCGGTCACACCGCGGGGCTCGTCACCGCACAGCGGCCGTGCCGAGCAGGGCGCGCAGGGTGGTGAAGGAGTCCCGTACGCGGGAGGCGGGCCCTTCGGTGTGGTCGCCGGCGTGGGACCAGCTCTTGAGGGCGCCGCGCAGGGTCACCATGGCGATGCCCGCGAGGAGCGCGGCGGCCTCGCCGTCGGGCGGGGTGCCGGTGCGGCGGGCGATGACGCCTGCCAGGTCGCGTTCGGCGGCCTCGCACTGGGCGAGGAACGTGGCGAGGACGGAGGGGACGCCCTCCGCGATGCGCAGCGCGTCCTCCAGTTCGCCGGGGCTGACGGCGGACTCCTGGAGGTGGTCGGCGAGCGCGTCGCCGAGGTCGCGGAGCACGGCGTCGGTGTCCCGGCCCGCCCCGGTGGCGAACCGGTCGGCGAGGGTGTCCGGGAGCGCGCCGGGCAGCGCGAAGAGGGCGGCTTCCTTGTTCGGGAAGTAGTTGAAGAAGGTGCGGGGTGAGACCCCGGCCTCGGTGCTGATCATCTCGACCGTGATGTGCGCGAAGCCGTGCGCGCGGGCCAGGCGCAGCGTCGTGGCGTGCAGCTCGGCCCGTGTCCGGCGCCGCCGCTGGGCGCGCAGCCCCTCGGCGGGGGCGGTTCGGCGCGGGTCGGAGGAGATCACGCCGAGATTCTTGCACACCGTGCAAACTTGCCCACTGTGCACCCCCGGCCGGTACGGGAACGCCCTGCGTCCGTACTAGGTCGCCCTGCCGGGTCGCCGTCGCGGTGCGGCCCACCCCTCCCCGGGCTAGTCTCGAATGTCCGTGTCGCCCCCTTGGAAGGGGTGGGTTCCATGCACGTACGCCACACGCACGTACGTCACGTGCACGTACGCCAGTGGGCCTCGGCCTGCGCCGCCGCCCTCGCCCTGACCGCTCTCGCCGCGCCCGCGGCGGTCGCCGGGGCCCCGGCGGCGTCGTCCGCGCCGCCGCGCTGTGCCGAGGAGGATCTGACGCTGCGTGCCGACCCCTCCGACGCCGAGCCGGGCGTCATCGGGGTCAGCGTCCGCAACGACTCGGGCCGCGCCTGCCGCATCGACCGCGCGCCGACCTTCACGTACGGGGATCTGGACGGGGCGGCGCTGCCGTTGCCGCCCGGACCTGAGGCGTCGCGTGTACTGGCCGGGCACCGCACGCTGTACGCGGCGGTCCGCTCGGTCTCCGACAGCGCGGACGCGGCGGAGCGGGCGCTCACGGTCGACTTCGTGACGGCGGCGGCCGCGCCGGATCAGGAGGGCCGTACGTTCCAGGCGCTCACGGTCGGCGCGCTGACCGGGGTCCGCGTGTGGGAGCCGGTGACGACGCTCTGGCAGGGCTCGGCCGCCGGGGCGGTACGGCAGTTGACGGACCTGACCACCGGTCAGGCGTGAGGCCCAGGGGTCACGACAGGGCGGGGGCGGAGCCGCGCGGGCGGCGCGCGGTGATCAGCGAGTCGTCGTGGACGCGGGCGCCGGGCAGCCCGTGCCGCGCGGCGACGAGGGCGGCGTCCACGTCGGCGGTGCCGGTGGCGAGGCAGAGCGAGTAGGCCACGTCGGCGACGCGGCGCTGCGCGTCCGGCGAGCCGTTGTCGGCGTCGAGGGCGCGGAGGGTCTCGTACTCGCGGACGAGGTCGGCCAGCAGGGCGGGGTGGGCCAGCAGCATCGTGGGGTTCCTTCTGGTCGAGGGCGTCTACGGGGCGTACGGCTGTCGCCGCACTCCGTGTGGCCTGGTCGGCCATCACCCGATTGCCCTGCGTGCGCCCCCGCAAACAGCGAGTCGATCAATAGCCCGCGGTGAAGCGGACGCGGTGGTGCCGGGGGCGTTCCGCCTCGTCGAGCAGGACGACGGCCAGGTCCTCCATGGACAGGGCGGAGACGCCGTCCGCGTCGGTCACCAGCTCGTCGGTGCCGAGCCGGTGGCGGCCCGTGCGCTCCCCCGGTTCGAGACGAGCCGCGGGGCTCACATAGGCCCAGTCGACGCCCCGGCCGGAGGCGCGGCAGACGGCGAACTGTTCGGCGCAGGCGCGGGCGATGGGGAGGAGCGCGGCGGGGAAGTCCGGGGTGTCGACGAGCGCGGTGCCGCCGGTGCCGGGGACGGTGAGGGTGGCGGCGCCGCCGACGAGGAGGAGCCGGACGCCGGTGGCGTGCAGCCCGGCGAGCACGGCCCGCGCCACGGCGGGCAGTTCGGCTTCGGCGCCGGGCGCGGGGCGGGTCGCGGCGATCACCAAATCGTGGTCGGCGGCGAGGCCGGCGGACGTGCCGGGGTCCGCGGCGTCCCCGGCGCGGATGACGACGCCGGGCGGGGTCGTGGCGCGGGCCGGGTCGCGCACGACGGCGGTGACCCGGTGGCCCCGGCGCACGGCTTCTCCGACGACCCGGCGGCCTACGGCACCGCCCGCACCGAGCACGGCGATCCGCAGGGGGCTCGGGGCGGCGGGTTCGACGGCCATGGGGACTCCTTCATTGGTTCAGCGGGGAGAAAGGGCAGTTCCCGTACGGGAGTTGGCGTGTACGGCAGTTCCCGTACGGGAGTTGGCGTGTACGGCAGTTCCCGTACGGGAGTTGGCGTGTACGGCAGTTCCCGTACGGGAGTTGGCGTGTGCGGTGAGAGGCGGGTCAGCGGTTCCAGTGGGCGCGTTCCCAGGCCCAGACGGCGATCGCGGCGGTGGCGAGGGTCGCGCCGAGGACGGAGACGCCGCTCCAGCCGGCCGCCGCCCAGACGACCGAGGAGAGCGCGGAGCCGACCGTGCCGCCGAGGAAGAAGCTGGTGCTGAACGCCGAGTTGAGGCGGTTGCGGGCCTCGGGGCGCAGCCCGTAGATGACGGTCTGGCTGGAGTTGAGGACGGCCTGCTGGCCGATGTTGAGGGCGACGACGCCGACGGCCAGCCACAGCAGGGAGTGCTGCCCCGCCGCCAGCAGCAGCCAGCCGGTCAGCAGCAGGACGGTGGCCGTGCCGGTGACCTTCTGGACGTGCCCCCGGTCGCTGAGCCGGGCCGCGAACGTCATCGACAGCACGCCCACCGCGCCGACGAGCCCGAACAGGCCGATGGCGGGCGGCGACCAGTGGTAGGGGGCGCCGGAGAGCAGGAACGTCATGGCGGTGAGCTGCGTGCTGTACGAGGCGAGCGAGAGGGCGCCGAGCAGGGCGCGGCGGCGCAGCGCGGGCTCCTCGCGCAGCAGGACGAGGGTGGAGCGCAGCAGGGCCGGGTAGCGCAGGGCGGCGGTGACGGGCAGGGTCGGCAGGACGCGGCGCAGGGTGACGGCGGCGACGGCCATGAGGACGGCGAGGACCCAGTAGGCGGTGCGCCAGCCGCCGAGTTCGGACAGTCCGCCGGCCGCCGTGCGGGCGAGGAGCCCGCCGAGCAGGACCCCGGACATGACGGTGGCGACAGCACGGCCGCGGGTCTCGGCGGTGGCGAGGGCGGCGGCGTGGGCGACGACGACCTGGGCGCCGACGGAGGTGAGCGCGGTCAGCACGGTCCCGGCCAGCAGGATCGGGCCGGTCGGGGCGAGCGCGGAGACGGTGAGGAAGAGGGCGGTCGCGGAGAACAGGGTGACGGCGAGGCGGCGCCGGTCGACGACGTCGCCGAGCGGCACGAGCAGCATCAGGCCGAGGGCGTAACCGGCCTGCGCGGCGGTGACGACGAGCCCGGCGAGCAGGCTGCCGAGGTGGAGTTCGCGGGAGATCACCTCCAGGAGGGGCTGGGCGACGTAGTTCCCGGCGCAGGACAGGCCGGTGGCGACGGCCATGAGGAGCAGCAGGGAGCGGCGGGTGCCGGCGGCGGCCTCCGGTGCGGCGGCAGCGCCGGGGGTGACCGGAGTCTCGGCGGCGGTCAGTGCGTCGGAGGTCGCCCGGTCGGGGGCAACTCCCTTGCGGGAGGCGGCGTTCGGGGTCGTGGTCTGTGTCATGCGCTCAGCCTGCGGCCCCACCCACTCATGAGTCCAACACATCCTTGTCATCCCAACGATCGTGGATCACGATGGATCGCATGGAGTTGCAGCAACTGCGGTACGTCGTCGCCGTCGCCGAGACCGGCGGGTTCACCCGGGCCGCCGAGCGGTGCCTGGTGGTGCAGTCCGCGCTCAGTCACCAGATCGGCAAGCTGGAGAAGGAGTTGGGCGCGCGGCTGTTCGAGCGGACGAGCAGGCGGGTGCGGCTGACCTCGGCGGGCGAGGCGTTCCTGCCCGCCGCGCGCCAGGCGCTGGAGGCAGCGGAGCGAGCCCGCGCGGAGGTCGCGGCGGCCACCGGGGAGATCCGGGGCCGGCTGACGGTCGGGGCGATCGCCACGGTGACGGCGGTGGACGTACCGGATCTGATGCGCGCCTACCACGCGGCCTATCCGCAGGTGGCGCTGCGCCTGATGGACGGGATGAGCGAGGCGCACGTACGGGATGTGCGGGAGGGCGCGCTCGATCTGGCGTTCCTCGGGGTGGCGCCGTCGTTCCGGATCGAGGGGCCGGGGCTCGCGTCGCGGACGCTGGTCGTGGACCGGCATGTCGCGGTGGTCGCGCCGGGGCACCGGCTGGCCGGGGAGGCGGCGGGCGGGCCGCTGGCGCTGGCGCGGCTGGCGGACGAGCCGTTCGTGGACTTCCCCGCGGGGCTCGCGGCGCGGGCGCAGACGGACGACGCGTTCGACGCGGCGGGGCTGCGGCGCGACGTGGCGTTCGAGGTGAAGGGCCTGGACTTCCTCGCCGATCTGGTGCGCGGCGGGCTGGGTCTCGCGCTGCTGCCGTCGCGGCTGGTGCCCCGGCTGCCGGGGCTCGCGGTGGTCCCGCTGCGGGACGGGCCGGTGCGTGAGGAGCGGCTCGTGTGGAACACGGCCCGCCTCTCGCCCGCCGCGGCGGCGTTCCTGGCGACGGTGGAGGGGCCGGCGCCGGCCGGTGCGGTGACGTAGGGGCGGGCCCAGGCACTTCCGGACACCCGCGCGGCCGGTGCCGCCTGGCGCGGGCGGTGCCGCCTGGCGCGGGCGGTGCCGCCTGGCGCGGTGCGGGCAAAGCAGCGCCCGCTCCGGCTCGGCCGAGCTGGAGCAGCACCGCCGAGGCGCGGGCGGGCAGGCAGCGTCCGCCGGGGCGCGGGCAAAAGGGGAAGTGTCCCACCCCCGGCGGGCCGCGAGGCGGCTATCAGGGGAAATCGCGGGGCGCGCGCGACACTCCCCTACGGTGGCGGCAGGAGCCGCCCCCCCCATCGCCCCGCATCCGCTTCCCCGTACGGAGAGTCCTTTCATGAACCGCAGTTCCGGTCGACGTGTGTCGGGTGAACTGCCCGCCGAGGCGACGAGCTTCGTCGGCAGGCGCCGTGAACTCGCGCAGGTGTCCGAGCTGTTGACGCGGGCCCGGCTGGTCACCCTCACCGGCCCTGGAGGCGTCGGCAAGTCCCGTACGGCGGTGCGGGCGGCGCACGCGGCACGCGAGTCGTTCGCGGGCGGCGTGCATCTGGTGGAGCTGTCCGCGCTCGCCGACCCGGCCCTGCTCGCGGGCACGGTGGCCGCCGCGCTCGACCTGCCCGAGCAGCAGGCCGGACGGCCCGCCTCCGAGGTGATCGCCGACTACCTGGAGGACAAGGAACTCCTGCTGCTGCTCGACACGTGCGAGCACCTCGTCGACGCCTGCGCGATGCTCTGCGACGAGCTGCTGCGGGCGGCGCCCGGCGTGCGGATCCTGGCGACGAGCAGGCAGCCGCTGGACGTGGCGGGCGAACACGTCCTCGCCATCGGCCCGTTGAGCGTGCCGGAGGCGGGCGCGGGCGGCGATCCGGACGCCCTGCACCTGTTCGCGGACCGGGCGTCGGCCGCCGTGCCGGGGTTCACCGTGAACGACGACAACCGTGCGGACGTCCTCGCGCTCTGCCGCCGCCTCGACGGCATCCCCCTCGCCATCGAACTCGCCGTCTCCCGGCTGCGGGTGCTGTCCCTGGACGAGATGCTGACGCGGCTCGACGACCGCTTCCGGCTGCTGGCGGGCGGGCGGCGCACCTCGGTGCCGCGCCACCAGACCCTGCGTACGGCGATCGGCTGGAGCCATGAGCTGTCGACCCCGCAGGAGCGGCTGCTGTGGGCCCGACTGTCCGTGTTCGCAGGCGAGTTGAGCCTCCAGGCCGCCGAGGCGGTGTGCGCGGGGCCCGGGACGGGCGGCGGGCCGGGGCTGCCCGTCGAGGACGTGCTGACCGCGCTGATCGGCCTGGTGGAGAAGTCGGTGGTGCTGCGCGTCGAGACGCCGGACGGCACGCGGTACCGGATGCTCGACACGATCCGCGAGTTCGGCCTGGAGCGACTGGCCGCGCTCGGCGACGAGGAGCGCACCCGTGACCGGCACCTGGCGCACTTCCGGGCGGCGGCTGCCGCGTTCGACGAGCAGTGGACCGGCGACGCGCAGATCCCGCTGCTGCGGGCGCTCGTCCGCGATCAGGCGAACCTGCGGGCCGCGCTGGAACACTGCATGAGCACGCCCCGGCTGCACTGCGCGGGCCTGCGCACGGCGACGGCGCTGTGGGGGTTCTGGCACGCGACGGGCCTGCTCACCGAGGGCCGCTACTGGCTGCGCCGCGCCCTCGACGGCTGCCGCGAGGACTCGCCCGAGCGGGTCAGGGCGCTGTACCTGACCAGTTGGTACATGGACCTCCAGGGCGAACGCGGCAACAACGAGAAGCTGTTGAAGGAGGCCGAGGCCGTCGCCACGCGCATCGGCGACCGGGTCGGCGCCGCGTGGACGCTCGCGTTCCAGGCGCACCGCCGCTACTTCCTCGGCCGAATGGAGGGCTGCGCCGACGACTTGGAGGAGGCGCGGCTGCGGATGACGGCGCTCGGCGACGACACCGGTCTGCTGATGCTCGGCTTCTACGGCGGGTTCATGCTGATCCTCGCCGGCGACCACGAGAAGGGCATCACCTGGTGCGACGACTCCCTGGCGCGCGGCGCGGCGCATCCGGCGGAACAGTGGGCGCGCAGTTGGGCGCTGTGGGTCAAGAGCGTCGGGCTGTGGCTGCACGGCGATCACGAGGGCGCCGTCGAGTGCTGCCGCGAGGGCATCCGGTGCAAGGCCGTCCTGCACGACCTGATGGGCCTCGCCCACTTCATGGAGGGGCTGGCCTGGCACGCGGCGCGGCTGCGGCACTTCGAGCGGGTCGCGGTGCTCCAGGGCGCGGCGGACGCGCTGTGGCGGCGCTCGGCGAAGGAGGCCAGGTTCGGCATCCCCGTCCTGCACGAACTGCACGACCGGGCGGCGGGGCAGGCGCGGGCCGCGCTCGGCGCCGACGGCTACCACGACGCGTTCAGCGAGGGCGGGGTGCTGCCGCTGGACGCGGTGGTGGACCTCGCGCTCGCCGACGAGTCGACCGCCGCGCCGGACGTGCCGCCGCAGCGCTCGGGTCCGGCGGACGGACTGACGCCCCGGGAGCGGCAGGTGGCGGCGCTGGTCAGCGAGGGGCTGACGAACCGGGAGATCGCCGCGCAGCTCGTCGTCTCCAAGCGGACCGTCGACTCCCATGTCGAGCACATCCTCACCAAGCTCGGCTTCACCTCCCGTTCCCAGATCGCGGCGCTGCACGGCACGGAGGCGGGCGACACGGCCGCGCCGCCGCCCACGCCCTGACCCGAGGCCCGGCCCGGTCCGCCGGGCGGTCGCGTCCGGCACGCGTGAGCCGCGCGCAGCGTGGAACCCGTGGTCGCGCACCTGCCACGCGCCACCGCCACCGCCACCGCCACCGCCACGGAGGGGTTCCGTCATGACCGACACCCGCGTACTGACCGTCGGGACCGACGGGTCGCGCGAGAGCACGGCCGCCGCCGACTGGGCGGCACGCGAGGCACTGCGCCGGGGGCTGCCGCTGCGTCTGCTGCACGCCGGCAGCGGGCCGCGCGCCGCGCCCGCGCCGCCGGACGTCGACCTGCCGGCGCGGGGCGTCCTCGACCGGGCCGCGCTGCACCTGTCGTACGCGCATCCGGCGCTGGAGATCATCGCGCGCCGCCGGCCCGCCCCGCCGGTCACCGCGCTCCTGGAGGCCGCCGCCGACTCGGAGGCGATGGTGCTCGGCTCCCACGGCTTCGACGACCGCGCGGACCTGCCCGTGGGCTCGGTGGCGCTCGCGGTGACGGCGCGTTCGATGCGTCCCGTGGTGCTCGTACGGGAGGACGGGCGGCCGCAGGACGAGACGTGCCGGGCGCGGCGGAGCACCGGCCGGTGGTGGCGGGCCTGGACGTGAGCGCGACCGCCGACGAGGTCCTGTCGTACGCGTTCGAGGCGGCGGCCCGCCGGGGTACGGGGCTGCACGCCCTGCACGCGTGGACGCTGCCGCCGGTCGCCGGGCACACCGCCGAGCCCGCGCGGCCCGGCGACGCGGCCCGCGAGGAGGAGCGGCGCCAGGGGCTGCTGCGGGACGCGGTACGAGCGTGGCGTTCCGCGTACCCGGAGGTCCCGGTCGTGGAGCGGCTGCTGTACGGGCAGGCCGGGCACCATCTGCTGAAGGCGTCGGCCGGGGCGAGTCTGACCGTGCTCGGGCGCCGCGCGGGCAACAGCCATCTGGGCTGCACCTCGCACACGGTCGTGCATCACGCGACGAGCCCGGTCGCGGTCGTGCCGTACGCGTGACACGGGCGCGGGCGGCTACCCGCACCGGCCAGTACAAGCCCCGCGCCACGTCAGGACATGTCCGGATGTGCTGCCGGGACGCCGGTGCGTGCGGGGTGGCAAATGCCGTGCCGGGTGCGGGTGTTGGGGACACCGTCCGAATGGAGGCGACGGGGGTGCACGGCGGGTGATGCGGCCGGATCGCGTCGGTCCGCTTCGACCGTCCCGGCAAGATCATCGAGACTGCGCGCCATGCGATACGGCGTGAACCTTCTGAACTTCGGCTCCGGCACGACCCCCGAGAGCCTGCTCCGCCAAGCCACGGACGCCCGTGACCTGGGCTTCTCCTTCGCCATGATCTCGGACCACATCGCGGTCACCCCGGATGTCCACGCGGTGTACCCGGCGCCCTTCTACGACCAGTTCCTGCTGGCCGCGCATCTCGCGGGGCGGGTGCCGGGGCTGACGCTCGGCACGACCATCACCGTGATCCCTTACCGGCATCCGCTCCAGACGGCCCGGCTCGCGGCGAACCTGGACCAGCTCAACGAGGGCGGTTTCATCCTCGGCGCGGGGGTCGGCTGGTCGGCCGCGGAGTACCGGGCGCTCGGCGTGCCGTTCGAGGAGCGCGGGGCGATCACCGACGAGTACCTGACGGCCATCCGCGCCGCCTGGACGCAGGACCCGTGTTCGTTCGAGGGCCGGTACGTCTCCTACGAGGACGTCCGCACCGCGCCCGCGCCCGCGACGGAGCCGCATGTGCCGGTGTGGGTGGGCGGCGACTCCCCGGCGGCGCTGCGGCGGGCGGCGCGGCTCGGGGAGGCGTGGCATCCGTTCATGCCGACGCTGGCGGGGCTGCGGCGGCAGTTGCCGGTGCTCGCGCGGGAGGCGGAGGCGGCGGGGCGGGCGGTGCCGGGGCTGGCGCCGCGCCTGCAGGTCCGGGTGGGGGAGGTCGCGGACACGGAGGGGCGGCCGCTCGGGCACGGGAGTGTTGCGCGGATCCGGGCGGATGTGGCGGTGCTGCGGGAACTGGGGGCGACGCATGTTCTCTTCGACACGTATCCGGGTGAGCCCGGGGTGCGGGGCAGTGCCGAGGACGACCGCCGCGTCCTCGAACTCCTGACGGAAAAGGTCTTGCCGGCGTGAGGAATGGGCCTCTCGGCGGGGTGGGGTTCCTTGCCGGGTGCGGGTTTCATCGTGGCTGGCCGCGCAGTTCCCCGCGCCCCTGAGGGGGCTTACAGCGCCGGCCAATTCAAGCCTCTCCGGCGATTGAGGAGCGGGGGCTGGGGCGGAGCCCCGGGCGTCGTCGCCGGGTGCGGGGTTCGTTGGGGCTGGGCGCGCAGTTCCTCGCGCCC